>JBKHXC010000496.1:0-6997 GCA_046566225.1 Acidimicrobiia bacterium | reverse complement strand
GCGTGGAAGTCCAACATCGTGAGCGTCAAGGCCCAGAACGACGTCGTGCTCGACTCGGGCGACAGCGCTTACGTGGCCAGGGCCATCTGGGCCGCCGCCGACCGGTCCCGCATCGTCACCATGGCCTTCGGCCACCCCTTCGACTGGCACTCCAACGTGGCCGACGCCATCCGCTACCACCACTACAACCGGGGGGTGCTGTTCGTGGCCGCGGCGGGCACCAAGCCGTCGTGGGTCGGCTGCGGGGTGATCTTCCCCGCCAAGATGGCCGAGGTGGTGGCCGTCGCCGGCGCCCTGCCCTCGGGCGCCGTCCACCCCGAGTCCTGCAACGGCGCCGAGGTGGACGCCAAGGCCGTCATCGGCGACTGGGACCCGAAGGTCGAGGTGCCGGCCAGCGGCCGCCACCAGGGCCACCTGGTGAACATGGGCGGGTCCTCGGAAGCCACCGCGGTGGTCAGCGGCATCGCCGCCCTGGTGTGGTCGAAGTACCCGGCCTGGACCCGGGACCAGGTGCGCAACCGCCTCCTGGCCTCCCGCACGACCGGTGGGGTCGACGCCTACGCCGCCGTGGGCGGGTTCGTCAGCCTGTACGTGGAGGGGCCGACGTCGGTCGAGCCCGGCACCACCTACACCCTCACCGCCCGCCCCCGGGGCGACGGCCCCTTCTCCTACCGCTGGAGCTCGGGGGAGACCACCCCGTCGATCACCAGGACGGCGGGCCCCGTGGGCACCAGCCAGACGGCGTCGGTCACCGTCACCGACCTCAGCGAGAACCGGTCCCTGTCGGCGTCCAAGACCGTCACCAGCGAGTACGACCTGGGCGACTGCATCCGCTACTGCCCGTGACGCCCGACCCCGAGTAAATAGGCCACCGAAACGGTGACCTATTTACTCGAAAGAGCGGGGAGCGGCCCGAGGGCCCCCGGCGGCGCGGGGGCCCTCGGGCGCGCTCAGGACTTGGCGTCGGCCCAGTTGGGCCCCCACGACAGGTTGACCTCCAGCGGCACCCGCAGGTCGCAGGCGTGGCGCATGGCGTCCAGGGTGAGCTCGCCGGCCCGGTCTCGCTCGCCCTCGGGCACCTCCAGGATGACCTCGTCGTGGACCTGGAGGACCACCCGGGCGGCCAGGCCCTCCCGCTCCAGGGCGGCGTCGAGGCGCACCAGGGCCACCTTGAAGATGTCGGCGGCCAGGCCCTGGATGCCGGCGTTCATGGCCTGGCGCTCCCCCGCCTGGCGGATGCGGTAGTTGAGCGAGGACAGCTCGGGGATCTGCCGGCGCCGGCCGAACAGGGTCTCGGTGTAGCCCCGGTCCCGGGCCTCGGCCACCGTGCGCTCCATGTACGCCTTCACGTTGGGGAAGGCCTGGAAGTAGGCGGCCAGGATCCGGGCCGCCTCGTCCACCGAGATGCCCAGGCGCTGGGCCAGCCCGTAGCTCTCCATGCCGTAGGCCAGGCCGTAGGAGACCATCTTGGCCTTGGAGCGCATGGCCCGGGTCACCCCGGCCGGCTCCACGCCGAAGATGCGCGAGGCGGTGGCGGTGTGGATGTCGGTGTCGGACTCGAAGGCCTCGATGAGCCCCGGGTCCTCGGCCAGGTGGGCGATGACCCGCAGCTCGATCTGGTTGTAGTCGGCGACGAGGAACCGCCAGCCCTCCTCGGGCACGAACGCCTTGCGGAAGCGGTGGCCCTCCTCGGTGCGGGTGGGGATGTTGTGGAGGTTGGGGCGGTCCGACGACAGGCGCCCGGTGCGGGCCACCGTCTGCTGGAAGGTGGCGTGGATGCGGCCGTCGGCCCCCACCTCGGCCAGCAGGGACTCGCCGTAGGTCGATCGCAGCTTCTCGACCTCCCGGTAGCGCAGCAGCCTGTCCACCACCGGGTGCTGGCCCTTGAGCTTCTCCAGGGAGGCGGCGTCGGTGGAGAAGCCGGTCTTGGTCTTCTTCTGGGGCTGGAGGCCCAGCTCGTCGAAGAGCACCGAGCGAAGCTGCTTGGTGGAGTTGACGAGGAACGGGTGCCCCACCATCTCCTGGATCTCGGCGTCCAGGGACCGGCACTCGGCGGCCAGCGCGTCGGACAGGGCCCGCAGGGCGGCCACGTCCACCCGCACGCCCACCTTCTCCATGCGGGCCAGGACCCGCACGAGCGGGCGCTCCACCTCGTCGTAGAGGCGGCGCAGGCCCCGGGCGTCGAGGGCGTGGGCCAGGGCGGGGGCCAGCCGGGCCACGGCGGCGGCCCGCCGGGCGGCCACCTCGGCGGCGTCGGCGGCGGTGCCGTCGAGGTCGAGCTGGCCGGGGGGCGGGGCGCCCGGGCCCCGCAGGTCCACGCCGGCGTAGCGGGCGGCGAGGTCCTCCAGCAGGTAGGCGGTCTCGGCCGGGTCGACCAGGTAGGCGGCCACGGCCGTGTCCAGGTCGAGGGAGCGGACGTCCACGCCGTGGCGGTCCAGCCCCCGCATCAGCTCCTTGGCCCGGTGGGCGGCCAGGGGCCGGCCGTCGCCGCCCGTCAGCCGGCCCAGGGCCAGGGCCACCGGGGGGTCGTCGAGCAGGCCGGCGCCCAGCCACACCACGGGCGCGGCACCGGGGCCGCCGGCGACCTCGGCCAGGGCCACGCCGGCCAGGTCGGAGCGGCCCTCGACCCCCGTCCAGGCGACCTCGGCGGCCAGGGGGCCGGCGCGGCCCGCCAGGTCCTCCAGCGCGGCCAGGGCCTCGCCGGCCGACGCCGCCCGGGACACCTCCACGACCAGGGCCTCGCCCCCCGCCGTCCCGCCGGCGGCGGACGCCTCCACGCCCGCCGGCCCGCCCACCGCCTCCATCAGCCGGTCCCACAGGGTGCGGAACTCCAGGAAGTTGAACAGCTTGCGCACCTCGTCGAGGTCGAAGCCGCCCATGCGCAGGTCCTCCACCCCGCACTCGATGGGGACGTCGCGAACGAGCGGGGTGGCCTTGGCGTTGCTGCGCACCTGGTCCTCGTGGGCGATGAGCGCCTCCCGCAGCTTGGGCGTGCACTGGTCCACGTTGGCGAACACGCCGTCGAGGTCGCCGTAGGTGTTGATCAGCCTGGCCGCCGTCTTCTCCCCCACCCCGGGCACGCCGGGCAGGTTGTCGGAGGCGTCGCCCCGCAGGGCGGCGTACTCGGGGTACTTGGCGGGGCTGACGCCGGTGCGCTCCCGGATGCCGGCCTCGTCGTAGAGGGCGTAGTCGCTCACCCCCCGGCGGTTGTAGAGGACCTTGACGTGGGGGTCCTCGACCAGCTGGTACTCGTCGCGGTCGCCGGTGACCACCACCACCTCGTCGCCCCGGTCCCGGGCCTGGGTGGCCAGGGTGGCGATGACGTCGTCGGCCTCGTAGCCGGGCACCTCCAGCAGGGGTATGCGCAGGGTCTCCACCACCTGGCGCACCAGCCCCATCTGCTGGCGCAGGACGTCGGGCGCCTCGGCCCGGCCCGCCTTGTAGTCCTTCACCAGGGCGTGGCGGAAGGTGGGCTCGGGACGGTCGAAGGCCACGGCGATGGCGTCGGGCCGGTGGTCCTTCAGGAGGTTCACCAGCATCGAGGTGAAGCCGAACACCGCGTTGGGGACCTGGCCGGAGGCGGTGGCCATGTCGGTGGGGAGGGCGAAGAAGGCCCGGTAGGCCAGGCTGTTGCCGTCGAGGAGCAGGATCTTCGCCATCGAGGTCGATGCTACGGCCCGCAGCGGCGGTGCGGGCCGCCCCGGGCGGGCGGCGGCCGGTACCATGGCGGCCATGTCGGACGGCTTCCACCCCCCGCTGGAGGAGTACCTCGAGGCGATCCACGAGCTGGAGGAGGAGGGCACGCTCGTCATCCAGGCCCGCCTGGCCGAGCGCCTGGGCCACTCGGCGCCGTCGGTGTCGGAGATGGTGCGCCGCCTGAAGGCCGACGGCTACGTGCTGGTCGTCGACCGGGCCGTCGTGCTCACCGACAAGGGCCGGGAGAAGGCCGAGAGCGTGGTGCGCAAGCACCGGCTGGCCGAGCGCCTGCTCACCGACGTCATCGGGCTGCCGTGGCACAAGGCCCACGTGGAGGTGTGCCGGTGGGAGCACGTGATCTCCGACGAGGTGGAGGAGCGCCTGGTCGTGCTGCTCGACAACCCCACCACCTGCCCCCACGGCAACCCCATCCCGGGCACGCCGGGCGCCGCCTTCGAGGACGACCTGGTCGCCCTGGTCGAGTCCCGGCCCGGCGACCGGGTGCGCCTGGAGCGGGTGACCGAGCAGGTGGAGATCGACCTCGACTCGCTCACCTACCTCAGCGTCAACGGCTTCGTGCCGGGCACCGACGCCCGGGTGAGCGCCCGGGCGCCCGACGGCACGCTCACCCTGGAGGTGGGCGACGGCACCATCGCCCTGGGGCCGGCGCTGGCCAGCCAGCTCTTCGTCGTCAGCGCCTGACGAGCCCCGGTCGCCGGCGCCCGAGCGGTCAGGAGGGCGGGACCAGCTCGCCGTCGATGATGCGGCGGGCCACCACCTTCATGGTCTGGCGCTCGCGCATGGCGGTCTGCTGGATGAAGCGGAAGGCGTCGCCCTCCCGCATGCCGTGGCGGTCCATGAGCATGCCCTTGGCCCGGTCGACCACCCGGCGGGTCTCGAGCTGGTCCTCCAGGCTGCGGTTCTCGTTCTCCAGGGCCTGGAGCTCGTGGAACCGGCCCAGGGCGACCTCGATGGCGGGGATCAGCTCGCTGGTCTGGAAGGGCTTGACCAGGTAGGCGAGGGCGCCGGCGTCGCGTGCCTCCTCGATGAGGTTGCGCTGGCTGAACGCGGTGAGGATGAGCACCGCCGCCCGCCGCTCGCCGGCGATCTCCCGGGCGGCGGCCAGGCCGTCCATCCCCGGCATGCGGATGTCGAGGATGGCCAGGTCGGGACCGTGCTGGCGCACCAGCTCGACGGCCTCGTCGCCCCGGCCCGTCTCCCCCACGACCTCGTAGCCCTCCTCCTCCAGGATCTCCTTGAGATCGAGGCGGATGACGGCCTCGTCCTCGGCGATCACCACTCGCACGGCCAACAGTTCGCTCCTTCGGGGGTCAGCGGGCGCCGGGCACGAACTTCTCGAGCAGCTCGTCCACGGTGCGCTCGAGCTGGGCGATGGTGGCCACGGTGGCCGCCCGGCTCCGTGCCATGGCCTCCACGTGGCCCTGCGCCTGGCGCGACTCTCGGTCGGCCAGCGGCGAGTCGCCCACCAGCGAGCGCACCCGCAGGTCGTCGGCCTCCTCGGACAGGGCGGCGAGCTGCTCGTCGATCACGGCCAGCTCCTGCCGCGCCTTGCGCAGGCGCGCCGTCGCCTGGCGGAGGCGGCGTTCGACGGAGCCCTGGAACACGGGGCGAGTCTATGCGGGAGGCCGGCGGCGGGCCCCTGCCGGCGCCCGCCTGGCCCTTCGCCCTCATTCGCTCGCTTCGCTCACCCCATTCGGTCGAGTTGATCGTGCTCCGGCGGGCGAGCGGAGCTCGCGCCGCCTCCGCCCTGTCCCTTGTGCGGTGTCCGCAGCCGAAGAGGCCGCCTGCGGCGGCGAGTGCGGCCACGGACCTTGTGGCTGCGAACGCGGCGAACGCTTCGTGGCAGGGCCCCGCCTAGCGTCGGGCGATGCGCCGGGTCGTGCTGCTCGCCCTCATCTGGGGCTGGTCGTTCCTGCTCATCAAGGTGGCCCTGGGCGGCATGACCCCGGCCACGGTGGCGTTCGCCCGCATCGCCCTGGGCACGGTGGTGATGCTGGCCGTCCTCAAGGCCCGGCGCGCCTCGCTGCCCTCCGACCGGCGGACGTGGCGCCACTTCGCCGTCATGGGCCTGGCCTACAGCGCCGTGCCCTTCACCCTGCTGGCCTGGGGCGAGCAGCACATCACCTCGGCGCTCACCGCGGTGGTGAACGCGACGACCGGCCTGTTCACCGCCCTGGCGGCGGCGGTGGGCCTGGGCGAGCGGCTGCGCCCGGTGCAGGTGGCGGGGCTGGTCCTCGGCTTCGGGGGCGTCGCCGTGGCGTCGGGGACGGGCACCCGGGACCTGATCTCGTCGTCGGGTGCCGGCATCGCCGCCGCCCTCGTCGCCTCGGCGTGCTACGGATTCAGCTTCGTGTACGCCCAGCGCCACCTCACCACCGTCCCGCCCCTGGTGGCGGCCTCGGGCCAGCTGGTGACGGGCGCCGTGCTGTCCGCCCCGCTGGCGGTGGCCACCAGCGTGGCCGACGGCTTCTCGCCGACGTGGCGCCAGCTGGCGGCGGTGGCGGTGCTGGGCGCGGTGGGCACGGGGATCGCCTACGTCGTCAACTACCAGTCCATCGCCGCCGTGGGCCCCACCCGGGCGTCGCTGGTCACCTACCTGGTGCCCGTCGTGGCGGTGACGGTGGGCGTGGTGTTCCTCGACGAGGCCTTCCACCTGCGCCTGGTGGTGGGCGGCGCCCTCACCATCGCCGGCATCGCCCTCATCCAGGAGCGCTTCCGGCGGCCGCGCCCCGGGCCGGTGGCGGCGGCCGTGCTGGCCCTGCTCCTGCTCGGCGGCTGCGGCGCCGGCGGGGACGGCGGCGGGGCCCCGGCGGCGGCCGCCTGCGGGCCGGAGGTCGAGGAGGCGCTCGACCCGGGCAGCGTCCAGCACGTCCTGCCCGGCGCCCCCGAGCCCTCCTACGCCACCGACCCGCCCACCTCCGGCCCCCACCTGGCCGGCGGGGCGGTGAGCGGCGTGCAGCCGGCGCCCCTGGCCCGCCCCGTGCAGGTGGCGGTCCTGGAGGAGGGCGGGGTGGTCGTGCAGCACGACGGCCTCGACGGCGCCGGCCGGGCCCGGCTGGAGGCGCTGGCCGGCGACGACGTGGCGGTGGCCCCCAACCCCGACCTGCCGGCGCCGGTGGTGGCCACCGCCTGGCAGCACCGCCTGGAGTGCGCCGGCGCCGGCCCGGCCGCCGTCGAGGCCGTCGAGGACTTCGTGGCCCGCCACCGGGGCGGGGGCCCCGGCCACTGACCGGTCGGTTGCCGGCGGCGGCGGCCGACCCGAGGCAACTCGTCGCGGGAA
>JBKHXC010000495.1:0-1950 GCA_046566225.1 Acidimicrobiia bacterium | reverse complement strand
GACGACGCGCCGCCCGACCGGTGGCCGGCGGTGGTGCGCGAGGAGCTGGCTCGCTGGGTGGACGCCGAGGAGCGGGCGAGGGCGGCGGAGGCGGCGGCGTGGGTGGCCGGCCAGGCCGGCCGGCGGGACCGGGCCGTGGACCTGGCCGAGGCCTTCCTGGCCGCGCTGGTCGAGCTGCCGCCCGCCGCCCTGGACGCCGTCGTGGCCGGCGTGGTCGGCGCCGTGGCGGCGGCCGGCGACCCCGCCGCCCTGGTGCGCCCGTGGTCCCGGGCCCTGGCCCGCTTCCCCGTCCCCCAGTGGATGCGCCTGCGCGAACGCTTCGAGCGGGCGTCGGCCGAGGTGGGCCTGGACGCCGCCTGGTGACGGCCCACCCCCGGCGCCTGCGGTCGGCCGAACGGGGCGCCACGGGTCCACGGGGCTCGTCCCCGCCGCCGGAGCGGCTCGCTCAGCGGGAGGGCCCCTCGCCCACGAGCCGGTCCAGCTCGTCGAGCAGCGCCCGCCACCGCGCCTGCTCGCCGGGGTCGCCGGAGTGGGCGGCGCCGACCTCCGTCCGCAGCCGTTGGCGCAGGGCGTGCACCCCGAGCCAGCGGCCCTCGTCGCCCATCACCCGCAGGGCCCGCAACACGTCCAGCCGCGTGCGGAGGCCGGGGCGGCCTCCGGTGCCGCCGGCGTCGTCCCGGTAACCGGCCTCCAGCCGGGCCGCCAGCTCCAGCACCGGCGCCCGCCGCACCTCGTCGCGCACCACCTCGAGGGCCCGTTCCAGGGCGGCCCGGGCGTCGGGCGACAGCCGGTCGCCGGGCCGGGTGGTGGCGGGCTCCACCTCGACGGCGACCGTGCGCCGGGGCAGGACGCCCAGGGCGGCCGCCACCTCCACCACCAGGTCGATGGAGACGTAGCCGGTGACGGCGTCGCCCACCGACGCCTGCAGCTCGCTCGCCGTCAGCTCGGGCGGCAGGACGAGGCGCCGGCACACCGACCCGGGGGGGCGGCCCCGGGCCACGGCCCCCACCAGCACGAGGTGCGGCGGGCCCAGCTCCTCCAGTCGCTGGGCGACGGCCACGGCGCCGTAGTGCAGGTCCTCCACCGCCACGTGGGGGCCCAGGTCCTCGGCCGCCAGCCGCTCGACCGCCACCCGGCCGAGGTCGAGATCGCCCTGGTACAGCTCCCCCACGCCTCCCACCACGACGACGGGGGCGGCGCCGTCAGGCACCGCAGGAGCAGGTCGTGACCTCGCGCACCACCGTGCCCCTCCCCGTGTCGAGGTGGGTGGTGCAGGGCATGCACGGGTCGAAGCTGCGGACCGTGCGCAGCATGTCGATGGACGTGAAGCGGGACGGGTCGGAGAGGTCCTCGATGATGGGCGTGCTCATCACCGCCTCCTCGTAGGGGCCGGGCTGGCCCCACGGGTCCCGCGGCGAGGCGTTGATGGTCGACGGGGTGCAGATCTGGTAGTTCTCGATCCTCCCCCTGTCCATCACCAGGTGGTGGGTGAGCCACCCCCGCCCGGCGCCCCACCACCCGACGCTGCGGCGCTCGTCGGTGGGCATGTGGCGCTCCAGCTCGGAGGGGTCGAAGGCGGCGACCCGGCGCTGGCCGGTGTCGAGCAGGCGGTACGCCTCCAGCAGGCTGGCCAGGCCCACCAGCTGGGAGAACACGTAGTGGTAGGCCCGGCCCCGGTTGCGCTCCAGGGCGTTCCACACGTCGGGGACGTACCACTCCACCTCCGTCTCGGGGGTCATGCCCTTGGGGACGAGCATGCGCAGGCTGCGCCCGGTGGCCTCCATGAACTGGTTCTCGGGCTGGAGGCGGGCCATGGCCGTGGTGAACAGCCGGGCGTAGGCTCCCGCCTCGACCACCTTGCGGTCCCAGCGGGGGGTGCACGCCCAGGTGTAGCGGTCCTTGAAGTCGCGGGCGCCCGGGGCGGGGATGGTCTCCTTGTTCCACGGGTGG
>JBKHXC010000494.1:0-5100 GCA_046566225.1 Acidimicrobiia bacterium | reverse complement strand
CGGGTCACGCCCCGCGTCGAGGACGGCGAGCTGGTGGGCTACCAGTGCGTGGTGAGCGACGTCACCGCCGCCCACGACGTCGAGAAGGAGAAGAACGAGTTCATGTCGCTGGTCACCAACGACCTGCGCGGCCCCATGAGCACGATCCTCTCCCTGGCCTCCTCCCTGGAGTCGGCGGGCGACGAGGTGAGCGCCGAGCGGGTGCACCGCCTCGGCTCGTCCATCCGCGGCCAGGCCGAGCGGGTCACCCGCCTGGCCGACGACCTCTCCGACCTCAGCCGGCTGGAGTCGAACACCTTCCTCCTGAGCCCCAGCCCGGTGGAGCTGGGCCCCCTGGTCGACACCGCCCTGGGCAAGCTGGGCCACCCCGAGGGCGTGTCGGTGGAGGTGCCGCCCGGCATCCCGGTGGTGGCCGACGCCCGCCGCCTGGAGCAGGTGGTGGAGAACCTGGTCGACAACGCCCTCCAGCACGGCCAGGCCCCGGTGCTGATCACCGTCGAGTCGGTGGCCGACGGGATGCTGGAGCTGGCCGTCACCGACCACGGCCGGGGCGTGCCCGCCGGCCTGGTGCCCACCCTGTTCAGCCGGGTCCGCACGCTGGGTCGCGAGAACCGCGACCGCTCCCGGGGCACCGGCCTGGGCCTGTCGCTGGTGCGCAGCCTGGTGGAGGCCATGGGCGGGCGGGTCTGGTACGAGACCGCCCCCCACGGCGGCGCCTCGTTCCGCTTCACCCTCCCCGTGCCCAGGCGGCGCCGGGGCGACGAGCCGGTCAGCCTGTAGTCCGGAATCGGCCTGCCATACCGCCGGGCTGCCCCTAGCCTCGGCCGGATGAGAGCCGAAGCCGACCTGCGGCCCGGCGCGGTGGAGCCGGGCTCGCCCCTCCTCGTGGCCACCGGCGTCGCCAAGACCTACCGGACCGGCGCCGACGAGGTGACGGCCCTCAAAGGCGTCGACCTGTCGGTGGCGGCGGGCGAGTTCCTCGCCGTCATGGGCCCGTCGGGCTCGGGCAAGACCACGCTGCTGAACTGCCTGTCGGGCCTCGACGACATCGACGCCGGCACCGTGGTCCTGGGCGGGCGCAGCATCCACCAGATGAGCGACGCCGACCGCACCCGGCACCGGGCGTCGAGCATGGGCTTCGTCTTCCAGGCGTTCAACCTCATCCCCGTGTTCACCGCGGCCGAGAACGTCGAGCTCCCCCTCCTGCTGGCCGGCGAGGGCCCCCGGGCGGCCCGGCGGGCGGCGGTGGCCACCCTGGAGCGCATCGGCCTCGGGCACCGCCTGGACCACCGCCCGGGCGAGCTGTCGGGCGGCGAGCAGCAGCGGGTGGCGGTGGCCCGGGCGCTGGCCGGCCGGCCCCTGGTGGTGTGGGCCGACGAGCCCACCGGCAACCTCGACTCGGAGACGGCGGCGGCCGTGCTCGGCCTCCTCGCCGAGCTGCACGCCGACGGACTCACCCTCATCCTCGTCACCCACGACCACGGCATCGGGGCGTCGGCCCAGCGGCGCATCGTGGTGCGCGACGGCACGATCGTGGGCGACGAGCGGTCGGCCTCGGCGACCTGATGCCGGTCGTCGCCCTCCTGTCGCTGCCGTTCCTGGTGGCCATGCTGGCGCGCCCGGTGTGGCGCCGCCTGGCCGTGCGCAACGCCGTGCGCCGGCCCCGGGAGACGGTACTGGTGGTGGTCGGGTCCCTGCTGGGCACCGCCATCATCACCGGGTCGTTCGTGGTGGGCGACACGCTGGAGGCGTCGATCCGGCGCTCGGCGTTCACCCAGCTGGGCCCGGTGGACGAGGTGGTGCAGGCGCCCGACGCCGCCACCGCCGAGCGGGCCCGCCGGGCGGTGGCGGCGGCCGACGGGCTCCCCGTCGACGGCGTGCTGGAGGTGGCCACCCTCCAGGCCGCCGCCCTGCGGCCCGGGCCGGACCGCCGGGCCGAGCCCCGGGCCCGGGTGATCGAGCTGGACTTCGACGCCGGCCGGACCTTCGGCGCCGACCCGGGGGCCACCGGCCTGGAGGGGCCGACCCCGGCCGGCGACGGCGCCGTGGTCGGGCGCGACCTGGCCCGCACCCTCGACGTCGGGGAGGGCGACGCCGTGGAGGTGCTCGCCTACGGCCGCAGCCGGTCGTTCACCGTGGAGCGGGTGCTGCCCCGGCTGGGCCTGGCCGGGTTCAAGGTCGGCTTCGGCAGCGAGTCGCCCAACCTGTTCGTGGCCCCCGGCACCATCACCGCCCTGGCCGCCGACCCGCCGCCGGGCGCCGCCCCGCCCGTCCCGCTGGTGCTGGTGTCCAACCGGGGCGGCGTCGAGGAGGGGGCCGAGCTGACCGACGAGGTGGAGGCGGGACTGGAGGAGGCGCTGGCCGGGCTCCCGGTGTCGGTGGACACCGCCAAGGCCGACCTGCTGGAGGCGGCCGACGAGGCCGGCGCCCAGTTCACCGAGCTGTTCACGGCCATCGGCTTCTTCAGCGTGCTGGCCGGCGTCCTGCTCGTCGTCAACATCTTCGTGATGCTGGCCCAGGAGCGGCGGGCCGAGCTGGGGATGCTGCGGGCCGTGGGCCTGCGCCGCTCGGCCATGGTGGCGTCGTTCTCCCTGGAGGGGTGGCTCTACGCCCTGGCGGCGGCCGCCGCCGGGACGGTCGTGGGCCTGGGCGTGGGGCGGCTCATCGTCCTGGTGGCGGCGGGGATCTTCGCCGACGGCGGGGAGTTCTCCCTGGAGCTGCGCTACACCGCCACCTTCGCCAGCATCCAGAGCGGCTTCGTCATCGGCTTCGTGATCTCGCTGGTGACGGTGGTGGCGGCCTCCCTTTCCATCGCCCGCCTCAACGTGATCCGGGCCATCCGCGACCTCCCCGAGCCCGCCGGCGGGCGCCAGCGGCCGGTGGTGCTGGTGCTCGCCGCCCTGGCCCTGGTCGCCGGCGGGTTCCTCACCGCCACCGGGCTGGCGTCCTCCGACCCCTTCGGCGTGCTGGCCGGGCCGGCCCTGGCCGGGGCCGGCGCCGTCCCCCTGCTGCGCCGCTTCGTGCCGCGGCGCCCGCTGGTCACCACCGTGTCGGGCCTGGTCCTGGCCTGGGCCGTGGCCTGCTTCGACGTGGCCAGCGAGGCGTTCGAGAACCCCGAGATCTGGCTGTTCGTGGTGGACGGGGTGATCCTCACCGGCGCCGCCGTGGCCCTGGTGTCGCAGAACCAGGACGTGCTCGGGTCACTGGTGCGGCGCGTCGCCGGCGGGTCGAGCATGGCGCTGCGCATGGGCCTCGCCTACCCCCTGGCCCGGCGCTTCCGCACCGGGATGATCCTGACCATGTACGCCCTGGTGGTGTTCACCCTCGCCTCGATCACCCTGTTCAGCCGGGTGTTCTCCTCCCAGATCGACGACTTCACCGCCGACGTGTCGGGCGGGTTCGACCTCAAGGTGCAGTCGAACGCCGCCTCGCCCCTGGCCCCCGCCGACCTGGCGGACGTGTCCGGCGTGGCCGGGGCGGCCGTGCTGACCACGGCGCTGGCCCAGTTCAGCACCGGCGCCGACACCGGCCCGTCCACCTGGCCCGTCGCCGGCTTCACCGAGGAGTTCGTGCGCCTGGGGCCGCCGGCGCTCGACGAGCGCCCGCCGGGGGCCGCCACCGACGCCGAGGCCTACCGGGCGGTGCTGGCCGACCCGGGGCTGGTCATCGTCGACGAGTTCTTCCTCCAGGACGGCGGTGGCCCGCCCGAGGCGCCGATGGAGATCGGCTCGGCCGTGACCGTGCGCGACCCGTCGTCGGGCCGCACCCGGGAGCTGCGGGTCGGGGCGATCGCCGAGTCGGGGTTCGTGTTCACCCCCGCCCTCATGTCGGCCGACGCCCTGGCCGAGCTGGCCGGGGCCCGGGCCGCCCCCACCCTGCTGTACGTGGACGCCGAGCCGGGCGCCGACCCCCAGGCGGTGGCCGAGGACGTCAACGCCCGCTTCGTGGCCAGCGGCGCCGACGCCGTGTCGTTCCGCAAGGAGGTGGGCGACGGCCTGGCCCAGCAGGAGCAGTTCTTCCGCCTCATGCAGGGCTACCTGGCCCTGGGGCTGGTGGTCGGCATCGCCGGCCTGGGCGTGGTCATGGTGCGGGCGGTGTGGGAGCGCCGGCGCCAGGTGGGCGTGCTGCGGGCGCTGGGGTTCCCGTCCCGGGCCGTGCGCCGGGCCTTCCTGGCCGAGTCGATGTTCGTGGCCGTGGAGGGCATCCTCCTCGGCGTCCTGCTGGCCGTGGTGTCGTCGTGGCGGCTGCTCACCAACGGGGCGTTCGGCGACGGCCTGGAGTTCAGCGTGCCGTGGCTCCAGCTCGCCCTGCTGGTGGCGCTCACCGCCGGCGCGTCGGTGCTGGCCACCATGGCGCCCGCCCACCAGGCGTCGCGGATCCGCCCCGCCGTCGCCCTCCGGCTGGCCGACTGATGCCCGGTCCCCGCCCCGGGCGGGTGATCGACCTGACCCTGGGCATCGAGCACGGCGCGCTGGTCTGGCCTGGCGACCCGCCGGTGGAGGTGGAGCCCTGGGCCCGGCTGGCCGACGGCGACCCGGCCAACGTCTCCGCCCTGCGCCTCGGCTCCCACACCGGCACCCACGTCGACCCCCCGGCGCACTTCCTGGCCGGCGGGGCGACGGTCGAGCACCTCCCCCTCGACGTCCTGGTGGGGCCGGCGACCGTGGTGGACCTGCGGGGCGTGGCCGGGCTGGTGGGCGAGCGCCACCTGGACGCCGCCTTCCCTCCCGGGCCGGTGGACCGGGCCCTCCTTCGCACCGACAACTCGGCCCGCTGGGCGGAGCGCCCGGCGACCGTGCCCGACGACTACGTGGCCCTCTCCGAGGGCGCGGCGCGGTGGCTGGTGGAGCGGGGCGTGCGCCTGGTGGGGTTCGACTTCCTGTCCGTCGACGCCGCCGGCGCCGCCGGCTTCCCGGTGCACCGCACGCTGCTGTCCGCCGGCGTCGTGCTGGTGGAGGGGCTCGACCTGTCCGGCGCCGGGGCGGGCGACCACCTCCTCGCCTGCCTGCCCCTCAAGCTGGTCGGCGGCGACGGGGCCCCCGCCCGCTGCGTGCTGGTGGAGCAGCCGCGGGGCTGACCGTGTGGGACGCCGCCCCGAGA
>JBKHXC010000493.1:0-1900 GCA_046566225.1 Acidimicrobiia bacterium | reverse complement strand
GGGCCGGTGGAGCGGTCACTGCCCCATGCCGACGTGCTGCGAGCGCTGGAGGGCCTTGCCCTCGGTCTGGAGGGCGGGGGCCACCATGACCTCGGCCTTCTGGAACTCCTTGACCGACTGGTAGCCGCACGTCGCCATCGAGGTGCGCAGGGCGCCGAAGAGGTTGAGGCGCCCGTCGTTCTCGTGGGCGGGGCCGACCAGGATCTCCTTGAGGCTGCCCCGGGCCGTGGTGCGGACCCGGGTGCCCCGGGGCAGGGTGGGGTGGAAGGTGGCCATGCCCCAGTGGAACCCCCGGCCCGGGGCCTCGTGGGCGGCGGCCAGGGGCGAGCCCATCATCACCGCGTCGGCGCCGCAGGCGATGGCCTTGGCGATGTCGCCGCCCCGGGTGATGCCCCCGTCGGCGACCACGTGGACGTACACGCCCGTCTCGTCGAGGTGGCGCATGCGGGCCCCGGCCGCGTCGGCGATGGCCGTGGCCTGGGGGACGCCGATGCCGAGCACGCCCCGGGTGGTGCAGGCGTTGCCGGGGCCCACGCCCACCAGCACGCCCACCGCCCCCGTGCGCATGAGGTGGAGGGCGGCGTGGTACGAGGCGCACCCGCCGACGATCACCGGGACCTCGAGCTGGCGGATGAACTGCTTGAGGTTGAGGGGCCCGACGGTCCTGGACACGTGCTCGGCGGAGACCACCGTGCCCTGGATGACCAGCAGATCGAGCTCGGCGTCGAGGACGGCGGGGGCGTACTGCTCGGCCCGCTGGGGGGTGACCGAGGCGCAGGCGACCACGCCCGCCTCGCGGATCTCCCGGATCCGCTCGGTGATCAGCTCCGGCTTGACCGGCTCGGAGTAGATCTGCTGCATCCGGGCCGTGGCCTTGGCGTCGTCGAGGTCGGCGATCTCCTGGAACAGCGGCTCGGGGTCCTCGTAGCGGGTCCACAGGCCCTCCAGGTTGAGCACGCCCACGCCGCCCAGCCGGCCCACCTCGGTGGCGGTGGCCGGGCTGACCACGCCGTCCATGGCCGAGGCCATGAGGGGCAGCTCGAAGCGGAAGGCGTCGACCTCCCACGCGATGTCGACGTCCTCGGGGTCCCGGGTGCGGCGGCTGGGCACGATGGCGATGTCGTCGAACCCGTACGCCCTGCGACCGGACTTCCCGATGCCGATCTCGACCTCAGGCACGACGCCTCCCGGTCCGCTCCCGAAAGGAGGATTCTACGCCCCCCGGGCGGGTGGACCGCCGGACCGCCGGGCGGCCCCGCCGGGCGGCGCCTTGCGCACCCGCCGCACCGCAGGGCGGGGGGCCTCCGCCCCTCCCGGCTCGGCGCCCGCCTCGCCCTCCACCTCGGCCGCCGGCGCCCCCGGGGCCGCCACCACGCCGGCCGGCGGCCCCGGCACCCCGGCCCGGTCCATGGCCCGGCGCAGCTCCTCGGCCGCCTCCGCCTCGGCGTCCTCCCGGGAGAACCGGGGCGACCCGTCGTCGCCCGCCGGCCGCGATCTCCTCAACCCTCGCATCTGGTACCTCCTGGTCGTGTCGGGCCGTCCCCCGGAGCCCGGCGGCGGCGTCAGGTGGCCGCCGGCACCACCGCCGGACCGTCGGTCGTACCCACGGGGCCGGGCCGGCGAACCACCACCGTCCACTCGCTGCCCGCCAGCATGGACGCGGCATCGGAGGCGTAGCGGAGGGCGATCGGCTCCCGGCCGGCGAAGGCGTCGACGTCGGCCGAGTAGAGGTTCAGCACGCCCAGCGCCCGGCCGCCCGCGGTCACCGGCACGGCCAGGGTGCTGCGCACCCCCTGGGCCAGGGCCAGCTCGGTGAACTCGGGCCACGCCGGGGCCGAGGCCAGCGACGCCACGTTGAACACCTGGAGCTGGCGCAGGGCGTCGATGCCGGGGCCGTGCC
>JBKHXC010000492.1:0-8381 GCA_046566225.1 Acidimicrobiia bacterium | reverse complement strand
GCCGTACATGGGCGCCACGTAGAGCCGCGCCGGCCCGCCGTGGGCCCGCGACACCGGCTCGCCCTCCATCTCGTAGGCGACCACGACGTCGGGACGCCGGGCCTGGTCGAGGGTCAGGCTCTCGGCGTAGACCCCGTCGAAGCTCCTGAACGCCAGGGCCCGGCCGGCGGGCGCCACCCCGGCGGCGTCCAGCAGGTCGGAGACCGCCACGCCCGTCCAGGCGACGTCAGGGACCCGCCAGCCGGTGACGCACTGGAAGTCCCGCACCAGGCGGGTGGGGCGCATGGCGACCAGGTCGGCCAGGGTCAGCTCCAGGGGCCGCTCCACCAGGCCCGTCACCCGGAGCCGGTAGTCGGCCGGCTCGCGCCTCGGCAGGAACCCGACCACCGAGTAGATCCGGAAGCGGCCGGCGGCGGGCAGCAGGCCGGTCAGGCCGGTGCGGTCCATGGCCGCGATGGGCGCCAGCGCCCGGTTGAAGGCGTCCGCCAGCCTCGACCCCCACACGATCCCGGCGGCGCCCAAGCCGAGCATGCCGAGGACCACGCGGCGGCCCACGGGCGTCCCGGGACCGGCATCGCTCCCCATCTCACCCTCTGGTACGGAGCCGGCCACCGTCGCGGTCGTCCCGGGGGCCCCCGGCGGCGTTACGGTCGGCCCCCCGGCCCGGTTACCGGGGGGTGACCTGGAGCTCGGGGCGGTACACCCGGGCCGGCCCCATGGCGGCGATGGCCCCCGCCATGGCGGCGAAGGCCCGTGACGCCTCGCCGTCGGGGTCGGAGACGGTCACGGGCAGCCCCACGTCGCCGCCCTCCCGCAGGGCCGGCACCAGGGGGATGCGGCCCAGCAGCGGGACGCCCAGGGCGGCGGCCAGCTCGGCGCCCCCGCCCGAGCCGAAGATCTCGTAGCGCTTCCCGTCGTCGCCGGTGAACCACGACATGTTCTCCACGACCCCGCGCAGCGGCAGGTTCACCTTGCGGGCCATGTAGGCCGTCCGCTGGGCCACCCGCTGGGCCGCCGCCTGGGGCGTGGTGACCACCAGCATCTCCGAGCGGGACAGGTACTGCGCCATGGACAGGGCGACGTCGCCCGTGCCCGGCGGCATGTCCACCAGCAGGTAGTCCACGTCGCCCCAGAGCACGTCCACGAGGAACTGCTCGAGGGCCTTGTGGAGCATGGGCCCCCGCCACATGACCGGCTGGTCCTCCTCCACGAAGAAGCCGATGGAGATGACCTTGATGCCGTGGGCGACGGGGGGGACGATCATGTCGTCGATCACCACCGGGTCGGAGGTGATCCCCAGCATCTTGGGGACCGAGAACCCGTAGACGTCGGCGTCCAGCACCGCCACCTCGTGGCCCAGCCGGGCCAGGGCGATCGCCGTGTTGACGGTGACCGACGACTTGCCCACGCCCCCCTTGCCCGAGGAGATGCCGAGCACCCGGGTGGGGGAGCCGGCGGCCATGAACTGGTTGACCCGCCCCTCCTCGTGGCCGAGGGGACGGGCGGCGGTGGGCCCGCCGGCGGCGGCGCCCATCTGGCGGCGCACCTCGGCCCGCTCCTCGTCGCTCATCACCGTCATGTCGACCGACACCTCGTCCACCCCGTCGAGGGCCCCCACGGCGTCGGTGACCCGGGTGGTGATCTCGGCCCGCAGCGGGCAGCCGGGCACGGTGAGGGCCACGAGGACGCCGACCCGGGAGCCGTCGATGCGGACCTGCTTCACCATGCCCAGCTCGACGATGCTCCGGTGCAGCTCCGGGTCCTGGACGGGGCGGAGTGCGTCTCGGACCTGGTCCTCGGTGACGGGCATGGGGAGCTCCTCGGGGGGCGGGGGACGCCTGGCGCGGGCGCCCGGGCACCGCGCCCGGGGAACGGGGGCCCGCGACGGGGGCCCGGGTAGAATACCCCTGTGGACCGGCCGCCCCTCAACGACGCCGAGTTCTCGGCCGCCGTCGCCGCCGTCACGTCGGCGTTCGGGGACCCCACCAGGCGGGAGATCTTCCTCTACGCCCGGGACAGCGCCACCGGCGTCACCGCCTCGGAGGTGGCCGAGCACTTCGAGCTGCACGCCAACGTGGCCCGCCACCACCTCGACAAGCTGGCCGCCGGCGGCTACCTCGGCGTGCACGTGGAGCGGGGCGAGGGCGGGGGCGCCGGCCGGCCCTCCAAGCGCTACCGGGCCACGGCCAAGGTGCTGGAGTTCCCGGCCCGGCGCGACGACCTGCTGGTCACCCTCCTGGGGCGGGCCCTGGCCCTGCTCCCCGAGCAGGAGGCGGCGGCCATGGCCGAGCAGGTGGGCGAGGAGTACGGCCGGTCGCTGGCCCGGGAGATGTCGCCGGGCGACACCGCCCACCGGTCGTTCCAGGCCTCGCTGCACGCGGTGGCCGACGCCCTGACCGCGCACGGCTTCGCCGCCCACGCCGAGGCCCGGGGGTCGTCGCTCGCCATCGTGGCCGAGCAGTGCCCCTTCGGCGACACCGCCACCCAGCACCCGGTGATCTGCGCCGTGGACCGGGGGATCGTGCGGGGCATGCTGGCCGGCCTGTACGGCGACACCGCCCCGGCCACCACCGCCTCCCGGGCCCAGGGCGACGACGCCTGCGTCACCGCGGTGTGACGGCCCCCGCCGCCACCCGCCACTACCTCGACCACGCCTCCACCTCGCCGACCCGGCCCGAGGTGGTCGAGGCCATGCTCCCGTGGCTCTCCGGCCCCGGGGCCGCCGACCCCGCCCGGGTGCACACCGAGGGGCGCATGGCCCGGGCCGCGGTGGAGGACGCCCGCGAGCGGGTCGCCGCCTTCCTGGGCGCCCGGCCCCGGGAGGTGGTGTTCACCAGCGGCGCCACCGAGGCCATCAACGCCGCCGTGTGGGGCGCCACCCGCCGGCGCCCGGCCGGCGCCGTGGTGGCGGCCGCCGTGGAGCACTCGGCGGTGCGGGACGCCTCGGCCCGGTCGGGCGCCGTGGTCGTGCCGGCCGTCGACGGCCTGGGCCGCCTGGACCCCGACGCCGTGGCCGAGCTGGTCACGCCGGCGACGGCCCTGGTCCACTGCCAGGTGGGCAACCACGAGGTCGGCACCCTCCAGCCGGTGGCCGAGGTGGTCGCCCGCTGCCGGGAGCGGGGGGTGCTGGTCCACCTCGACGCCGCCGCCGCCGCCGGCCACGTCCCCGTCGACTTCGCCGCCCTGGGCGCCGACCTGGTGTCGGTGAGCGCCCACAAGCTGGGCGGCCCCAAGGGGGTGGGCGCCCTGCTGGTGCGCCGGGGCCTGCGCCTCCCCCCGCTGCTGGTGGGCGGCGACCAGGAGCGGGCCCGGCGGGCGGGGACGGAGGACGTTCCCGCCATCGTGGGCTTCGGGGCGGCGTGCGCGTCCATCGACGTGGCCCGGGAGGCGGCGGGCGCCCGGGCCCACACCGACCGCCTGCTGGCCGGGCTGGCGTCCGTGCCCGGCGTGGCCGCCTACGGCGACCCTGCCGCCCGCCTCCCCCACATCGCCTGCGTGGGCGTGGAGGGCGTCGAGGCCGAGGCCGTGCTCCTGGGCCTCGACCAGGCCGGAGTGGCCGCCCACTCCGGGTCGGCGTGCTCGTCGGAGGCGCTGGAGCCCTCGCCCGTGCTGGAGGCGATGGGCGTGCCCGCCGAGCGGTCGCTGCGGGTCTCCGTCGGGTGGTCGACCACGGAAGCCGACGTCGACGCCTGCCTGGAGGCCTTCCCCCGGGTGGTCGGCCGGCTGCGTGCCCTCGTCTCCTAGTGCTCCGACCCTCGTTCGTTCGCTCACGTGGCGTCTGCGGGCCCGGCGAGGTCTTGCGAGGGCACTAAGTGACGGCCAGCACCTATTGCACGGACGGCGGGCACCTGCTTGGATCACCGCACACGGAGGGATCGGGACCCGGCTCCCTGCGCCCGTCGCGGGGATGCTCGTGCCAACGCCGGGGGAACGGTTCACCGGGCTGCGAAGAGGCGGAACCCACCTGCCGCCTCTTCGTGGCCCCCTCCGCGCCTCAGCGGGGCGCCTCCACGCAGCGCACGCCGTCGGGACCGACGGTCGCCGCGTGCCTGGTCCCGGGCGGGATCTCCAGGCGGTCGCCGGCGCCCAGCACCACGTCCTCGCCCTCCCCCAGGTGGAAGGTGATCCCCCCGCTCACGCAGTAGAGGACCTTCTCGTAGCCGTGGGCGTGCCACCCGTAGGCGTCCCCGGCGGCGTTGCCCCACGACCGGGGGCGCAGCCCCTCGGCCCGCAGCCGGGCCTCGGCCGCGGCCTCGCCCGGCGGCGTCCCCACGCAGCGCTCGACCCGTGCGCCCACCCCACCAGCGTGCCATCCCGAGCGCTCCGGAGGGGCGTGCGGCCGGCCGCCACCCGGCCCGGTGTGGCGCCCGCCGGGGGGAGGGCCGGAGGGCGGGGTTCTGGCGCCGTGCGTTTCCCCCTGGTTAATCTTGGCGCCCATCAGGCGGAACCGGGCTCAGACGACGCGTGCGGGGGTGGCGGCCACCGCGCTGGCGACGGCGGCCACCCTCGTGGTGGGCGGTGCCGGTGGTGCGGGGGCCCAGCTCGACCTGCCACCCCTCCTCCCCACCACCACGACCACGGCGCCCGGCTCGCCGCCCCCTCCGCCCCCGCCGCCGCCGACCACCACGACCACCGCCCCCGGGAGCCTGATCGGCAACGTCCTCAAGTCGGCCACCACCGTGCCGCCCACGACGGCGCCGCCGCCGACGGCGGCCAAGCCCGGGGCCCAGCCCCTCCCCGGCAACGCCGGCGGCGAGGGGCAGGCGCCCCCGCCCGAGGCAGGGCCCTTCCCCGCCCACCTGGCCGCCATGATGAACTCGGTGCGGCGCAGCCGGCCGAACAACAGCGGCGCCCTCATGGACGCCCTCAAGGTCCTCACCGACGCCGGCATGTCGGAGGAGGAGGCCATGCGGGTGGGGCTGGGCCGCTTCCCGGTCGGCGGCCGGTCGAACTTCGTCCACGACTGGTGGTTCCCGCGCTTCGGCCCCGGGTGGCGCCTCCACCAGGGGACCGACGTCTTCGCCCCCCGGGGGACGCCCCTGCGCTCGCCCACCACCGGCACGGTGTCGTTCAGCGACGGCGGCCTGGGCGGCATCTCCGTCTACATCACCCAGGCCGACGGGACCTACTTCTACATGGCCCACCTCGACAGCCGGCCCGCCGGCCTCAAGGCCGGGCAGACGGTGAACACGGGCGACATCGTGGGCTACGTCGGCAGCACCGGCAACGCCGCCGGCGGATCGCCCCACCTCCACTTCGAGGTCCACCCCGCCATCCGCTTCGTCACCGTCGGCAAGGGCAGGAAGGCGACCACCAAGGCGGTGTCGGCCCCCGTGCGGCCGGGCACGGTCCTGCCCGCCATCGACCCCAAGCCGCTGCTGGACCTGTACCTCCAGGAGGCCCTGGCCGCCATCCCCGCCATCGCCGAGCAGTACCGGGCGACCCGGGCGGCCACCGCCCCGCCGGTGACGGGCGACGCCGTGCCCGTCGACTCGGCGGCCATCGAGGTCGCCGCCCGCCACCTGGCGGTGGGCGGCCTCATCGCCGCCGAGGCGCCCCTGGTCCGCACGCCGCTGCTCCTGCTGGCCTTCCTGCTCATCGTGATGGTGCTGGTGCTGTTCCCCGTGCTGGCTCCCCGCCGCCGCCTGGCCCTGGCCGGCGTCCCGCCCGGGCCCGCCCCCGCCGCCCGCGGCCGCCGCCGGCGCCTGCGGGGGCGCCGGGCCAAGGCCCCGCCCGCCCGCCCGGAGGGCGCGGCCGCCGGCGGGACCGTGCGGGACGGTGCCACGGAGCTGGCGTCGGCCTCGCCGGCCGCCGCGCCATCGGCCGCCGCGCCATCGACGGCCGCGACGGCGTCAGCCGCCGCGGCGTCGACCACGCCATCGGCTGCGGCGGCGCCAGCCGTGCGGTTCAGCGGCAACGTCAGCGCCAACCGGGCCGAGGCCGGCGCCAAGGGCGCCGGCGGCAGGAGGGCGGCGAAGGCCCTGAGGAGGAAGGCCCGCAGGGCCAAGGCACCCGACGAGCCCCGACCCCCCAGTGAGCGGCGCCGCCTCCGCCGCCGGCGGCGCAAGGACCGGGCCGACGACAAGGCCGCCGTACCGGTCTGACCGGCCCCCCGGCCGGCGCCCCTAGCCGGCGGGAGCGGGAGGCGGGGCGGTCGTCGCCGGCGGAGCCGGGACGGGCGCGGGCGAGGGAGCGCCCCGCTCCACGTCGGCCAGGGCCCGGCGGAGGAGGTCCTCGACCACGGGGACCATGGCCTCCGGCGCATCGCCGGCCAGGTAGGCCCGCAGGTCGGGCACGGCCGCCGCGGGGTCGCCGCGGTCCTGGTAGTTGACGAAGGCCCGGAAGAAGCGGGCGTCGGGGTAGCCGGGGTCGGTCGCCACCGCCCGCTCGATGAGCTCCATCCCCCTGTCGATCAGCGACCGGTCGCCCGCCGCCCGCCCGGCCAGGCGCACCAGCCACCCCCGGTAGGCCAGCGCCTCGGGCTGGTCGGGGTCCTGCTCCAGGATGCGGTCGTAAGCCTTGACGGCGTCCAGCGTCCGGCCGGCGCCGATGAGGTCGCGGGCGGCGACCAGCTCGGCGGCGATCCCCGCCGCCGGCCCGGTGGCGGCGATGTCGCCCGACGCCGCCTCGCCCGGGAGCCGCTCCCCCGCCGAGCGGGCCACCAGCAGGCCGGCGGCCGACGCGAAGGCCAGCAGCACGGCGCCCACCGCCACCGGCGGCCACCGGCGGCGCCCGCCCGCCGGCCGGGCGCCGGCGGCCACGGCCCGCCGCCGGCGGGCCTGGGGACCGCCGTCGCCGGCGACGGCGGGCATGGCCCCCGCCCCGTCGAGGGCGGCGGCGGCGGGCCGTTCGGCCCGCGCGGAGGCGGCGGTGGCCGGCGGGACGGCGGCGGCGCCCGGGACGGCGGGCGCGGCCCCGGCGGAGGCCCCGTCGGCCGGCGGGACGGCCCCGGCGGAGGCCCCGTCGGCCGCCGGGACGGCCCCGTCGCCCGGCGCTGAGGCGGGCCGGCCGTCGGTCGCCGCCGGCGACGGCCCGCCGTTGGTCGGGGCCGCCGGCCGCCCGGGGGCGGCGGGCGGCGCCGCGTCCTCGGCGGCCAGCCGGCGCAGGACGGCGGCGGCGCGGGCGGTGTAGTCGTCGCGCAGGGCGCGGTAGTCCTCGTCGGCCAGGTCGCCCGCCGCCCGCTCCCGCTCCAGGTCGTCGAGCGAGCGGAGCAGGAAGTCCCGCTCCTCCTCGAGGGCCCTCACCGGCCCGCTCCCGCCTGGCGGGCCCGGTCGACGAGGCGGCGGTCCTCGGCGGTGGCGGCCAGCAGGCCGGCCTCCCGCCGGCGGCGCAGGGCCAGGGCCATGCCGCCCGCCCCCAGCACCACGGCCGCCACCGGCAGGGCCCACACCAGGGCGGCCACCCCCGTGCCCCCCGGGGTGAGCAGGATCCCGCGGTCGTACCGGCTCACCAGGAAGGCGCGGATCTCGTCGTCGGTCTGGCCGGCGTCGACCCGGCGGCGGTTCGCCTGGCGCACGGCCACCGCCGCCGGCGTCTCCGACTCGGCGGCCGACAGGCCCTCGCAGGTCGGGCACCGGACCTGGGCGGCCAGGCGGTCGGCCCGGGCGGCCGGCGTGGGCGGCCCGTCGCCGGCCCCCGCGCCCACCCACAGGGCGGCGGCGACCACCGCCGCCAGCGCCAGCCAGGGCAGCCACCGCCGGCGCCCGCTCACCCCGCCACCCCCGCCTGGCGCAGCAGTGCGTCGAGGCCGTCGGCGGTCACCCCGCCGACCAGCCGGGTGCGGACCACCCCGTCGGGGTCCACCAGGAACGACTCGGGCACGCCCCGCACGCCGAAGTCCACCTTGGCGCCCACGTCGTCCACCACCGGCCAGTCGCCCCCCCGCTCGCGGAAGAAGCGGGCCACGTCCTCGGGCTGGTCGTCGTAGACCACGGCCAGGACCCGGACCCGCTCGGGGGGGTGGCGGTCGGAGAAGCGGACCAGCTCGGGGTGCTCCTGGAGGCAGGGCACGCACCAGGTGGCGAAGAAGTTCACCACCACCCACCGGCCCCGCAGGCCGGACAGGCGCACGGTGGCGCCGTCCAGCCCCGGACCCTCGACCTCGGGCGCCGGGCGGCCCACCAGGGGGCTGGGCGCCACCACGTCCGACGCCGGGGGCCGGGTGGCCAGCACGACCACGAGCACGGCCACCACCGCGCCGACGGCCAGGGCGACCCACCGGGCGGTGTGCCGGGGCCGGGGCCCGGGGTCGCCGGCGGCGGGCTCGGCCACCGCGGCGCTGGGCGCCGTCACCGGCGTCACGTCGTCTCCACCGCCGGGAGCGGTGCCCCCTCGGCTCTGGTATCGGATCGGGACCCCACGGGGGCCCGATCCGATACCAG
>JBKHXC010000491.1:0-3212 GCA_046566225.1 Acidimicrobiia bacterium | reverse complement strand
CCTACTGCCCCGACCTGCGGGCGTCGCTGCGGGCGGCGGCCGGCCAGGTCGGCGTCACGGTCCACGACCGGGGCACCATCGTGGTGATCCAGGGGCCGCGGTTCTCCACCCGGGCCGAGTCGGCGTGGTACCGGTCCCTCGGCTGGGACGTGATCAACATGACGCAGTACCCCGAGGCGTACCTGGCCCGGGAGCTGGGCCTCTGCTACGCCGGCGTGGCCCTGGTGACGGACTACGACACCGGGCTGGAGGGCGTCGACGGCATCCAGCCGGTGACCATGGACGTGGTGTTCAAGGTGCTGGCCGAGAACGTGGACCGCACCCGGGCGCTGCTCTTCGCCGCCATCCCGGCGCTGGCGTCGGCGCCGGGGTGCGCCTGCGGCGACGCCCTTTCCAGCGGGCCGCTGCGCGCGTAGTGCGTCGACCTCATTCGTTCGCTTCGCTCACTCCATTCGGTCGAGTTGGATCGTGCTCCGGCGGGCGAGCAGAGCTCGCGCCGCCTCCGCCCTGCCCTTGTCGGTGTCCGCAGCCGCAGAGGCCGCCTTCGGCGGCGAGTGCGGCCACGGAGCCTACGGCTGGGGACGTGGCGAAGGTTGCGGCCAGGGCACTAGTTTTTCCAGGCGGACGCTTCCCCCGTTCCGGCCCCGCCTGAAGGGAGCGCCCGTGCGCCTCCGCCGTTCCCCCGTCCCGTTCTGGGTGCTCGCCGTCGCGCTGGCGCTGGCCACCGGCCTGGCCGTGGCCCGCCTGGCCGGCGAGGCCGCCGCCCGAGCCGACCGGCTGGGCGGCCTGGTCGACGTCCCCGTGGCCACCCGCCCGGTGGCGGTCGGCGCCGTGCTGCGAGGCGCCGACGTCGAGGTGCGCTCCCTGCCGGCGGCGGCGGTCCCCCGGGGACCGGTGGCCCCCTCGCCGGCCGGGCGGGTGGCGGTCGTCCCGCTGGCGCCCGGCGAGGTGGTGCTGGCCGCCAAGCTGGCGCCCGAGGGCCTGGCCGGCGTGGCCGCCCTGGTGCCGCCCGGCCACCGGGCCCTGGCCGTGCCCGTCGACCGGGGCGGCCTCTCCCTGCGCCCCGGCCACCGGGTGGACGTCCTCGCCACCTTCGACGTGGCCGGCGAGGAGGCGGCCGGGGCGCCCACCTTCCCGGTGGCGAGGGCGGCCCTGGTCGTCGACGCCGGCGAGGAGACCGTGACCGTCGCCGTCACCCCCGACGAGGCGCCGCGCGTCGCCTTCGCCCTCGCCCGGGGGGCCGTCACCCTGGCCCTCGCCGGCCCCTGACCACCCGTCAGCGCAGGCCGGAGGCGGCCACGGCGACCACGGCGGCACCGGCCACCACCCGGTAGGCCACGAAGGGCAGGAAGGACCGGGTGCGCACGAACCGCAGCAGCCCCCACACGGCCAGGAACCCGGTGACGGCCGAGGCGGCCATCCCCCAGGCGAAGGCGGCACGGACCTCGGCCGGGACGCCCGAGCCGGCCAGCACGTCGAGGCCCTTGTAGACGCCGACGCCGCCGATGATGGGCAGGCTCATGAGGAACGACAGGCGGGCGGCCGCGTCCCGGGAGAAGCCCAGCCAGCGCCCCATCGACATGGTGGCACCCGACCGGGACACCCCGGGCTGGAGCGCCAGCGCCTGGGCCGCCCCCATGAAGGCGGCCTCCCGCACGCCGAACTCGCGCTCGCCCCGGGCCCCGGCCAGGCGGTCGGCCCACAGCAGCACCACCCCGAAGGCCACCAGCATCACGCCGATGAGCCACACCGCGCCCAGCTGCTCCTCCACGAAGGAGTCGAGCACGAGGCCGACCAGGCCGGCGGGCACGGCCGAGGCCGCCAGCAGCCACGCCATGCGCTCGTCGTCGTCCCGGAGCGAGCGCCGCCGCAGCGAGCGCCACCCGGCGCAGGCGAAGCGGGCGACGTCGCCCCGGAAGTAGGCGAGGGCGCCCACGAAGGTCCCCACGTGCAGCGCCACGTCGAAGGTGCGGTTGAGCTCGGGGTCGCGGGCCAGCTCGTCCCACCCCAGCAGCCAGGGAACGACGACCAGGTGCCCGCTGGACGACACGGGCAGGAACTCGGTCAGGCCCTGGACGATCCCGAGGACGATGGCATGGAGGACGGGCAAGGGCGGGTGGCGACGCGGACGCCGCTCAGGCGCCGCTCATGCTCATGCCGTCGATGGCCAGGGTGACGCCGGCGGCCGAGCCGGGCAGCCACTCCAGGTCGTCTCCCACGGCGACCACGTCGCGCAGCATCCGCTGGAGGGTCGAGGCGACGGTGAGCTCGCGGACCGGCTCGGCCAGGGCGCCGTCGCGGAACAGCATCCCCTCGGCGCCCACCGAGAAGTCCCCGCTCACCGCGTTGACGCCCGAGTGCACGCCCGACACCGACTGCACCAGCAGCCCGCTCCCCACCCGGGCCAGGATCTCGGACTGGCTCTCGGTGCCCGGCGCCAGGCTGAGGGCCCGGCAGCCGACCCCGGGGGGCGACTTGAACCCGCCCCGCACCGCCGAGCCGGTGGAGGCCACGCCCGCCCGCCGGGCGGCGTAGGTGTCGTAGGCGAAGCCCCGCAGCACGCCGGCGTCCACCAGCACGTTGCGCCGGGTGGCCAGCCCCTCGGCGTCGTAGGCGGCGGCGCCGTAGGCGTCGGGGTCGGTGGGGTCGTCGACCAGGCTCAGCAGGGGCGCGGCGACCTCCTCCCCCAGCCGGTCGCCGAACGGCGAGCGCCCCTTGAGCACCGCCACGCCGCTCAGCGTCCCCGCCAGGATCGACAGCAGCGTGGTGGTCACCCGGGCGTCGAGCACGACCGGCAGCCGGGCCGACGCCGGCTTGCGGGCCCCCAGCAGGCGGGTCGAGCGATCGACGGCGTCGGCCGCCGCCTTGCCGACGTCGAGGTCCGCCGGCGAGCGCCCGACGGAGTAACCGCCGCCGGTCTGGGTCTCGTCGCCGTCGCCGGCCAGGGCGTAGGCGGACACGTAGCAGCCGGTGCGGCGCCAGGCGGCGGCGATGCCGGTGCTGGTGGCGACGGCCGCCTGGCTGGCCCCGTCGCCGTAGGTCGACGACTCCACCGAGCGGATCCGCCCGTCGCCCGCCTTGACCCGCCGCTCCAGCTCCAGGGCCAGGTCGACCTTGGCCGCCGCCGGGAACGACGCCAGGTCGTCGCGCCACAGGTCGAGGTCGGCGGCGGCCACCCCGTCGGGGACGGCGAGCGCCACGTGCTCGTCGGG
>JBKHXC010000490.1:0-1520 GCA_046566225.1 Acidimicrobiia bacterium | reverse complement strand
CCCGGGAGTGGTGACCGGGGAGCTCCTCGCCCGGGACGAAGAGGCGGGCGATGACCCGGCTGGCGTCAGGGGACAGGACTGGGCCGATCCGGGCGGCGGGGGCGGCAGGGCTCATCGGCCTGCCGGGAGGAGGCGCCGGGCCAGCTGCATCGTCGACAGGAAGGCGAGGGTCGACTCGGCGCCCTGGTTGGCGTTCCGCCCGCCCGGCTCCAAGCCGTCGTAGCCGGCGCCGGTGCCCGGGTCGAACAGCGGGACGCCGACGTCGTTCTCCCCCAGGAACCACCCGACGGCCAGGCCCAAGGTGTCGAGCCAGCGGTCCTCGCCGGTGACGGCAAAGGCGCGGGCGGCGGCTTCGGCCAGCGTGGCCGCCTCGATGGGCTGCTGGTCGAACGCCGGCCGGGGCTCGCCGGCAGCCCAGCCGGCCACGGGCGTCAGCGAGAGGTGGCCACCGATCGTCTCGGTGCCCACCAGCCAGCCGAGGAGGGCCAGGCCGTCGCCGACCAGGCCGGCGTCCCCGGTGGCCGCCCCGGCGGCCACCAGGGCATCGGGCACGGCCGCGTTGGCGTAGGTGAGCCGCGGCTCGGGCCACGGCCACGAAAGGTCCGACCGGGGCCGGCCGACCACCTCGGCGGCATCGGCGAGGAGCTCGCGGGCGCCGCCGTGACCCGGGTCGATGCCGAGCACGGCGGCGGCGCCGAGGGCGGCGAAGGCCATGGCCCGGCGATCGGGCGACCGGACCTGGCAGCCCAGGTCGAAGCCCGCCCGCGCCTCGGCCCGCACCTCCGGGGCCGGGTGGACGGCGGCGGCCGTGCCCAGCGCCCACAGGGCCCGGCCCCACCAGTCGCCCACGCCCGGCTCGTCCTCGAAGCGCTCGTCGTAGGCCAGGCGGTTGTGGAACCGGCCGTCCGGGGCCTGGGCGTGAGCAAGGAAGGCCAGGCACCGCTCGCCCAGCCGGGCGACGGCGGGCGGGGGCGCCGGCTCGCGGCTGATCACGAGGAGGGCACGGGCGACGTCGTCGACGCAGTAGCCGTGCTCCCGGCGGGGCAGCACCCCCTTGGCGTGCTCGAGCACGCCGGTGTCGTCGCTGAGGCGCAGGAGGTGCTGGAACGACGGGGCCGGGACCCGATCCGCCCGGTGCCGCAGCCCCGGCGGCAGCTCCCGGGCGGACGTCATGCGACGGCGGTGGCTCGATTGCTCAGGAGCTCGTCGGCCAGGGAGCGGTACTGGCCGCCGACGGCCCTCCAGCTGAGGCTGGGGGCGATCGCCGCCGCGCCGGCCACCATCCGCTGGTGGAGCGAGGGTTCGGTCAGGACGCGCCGCAGCGCCTCGGCGATGGCGTCCGGGTCCTGGCGGGGGACGAGCAGGCCGACGCCGGTCCCCAGCAGCTCGACGGCGTGGGGGAAGCTCGACGAGATCACCGCCTTGCCGGCCGCCACCGCCTCGATCAGCACCCCCGAGGTGACCTGGTCCTCCGAGTCGTAGGGGAGGACGATGACGTGGGCGGCGTCGATGGTCCGCTG
>JBKHXC010000489.1:0-6866 GCA_046566225.1 Acidimicrobiia bacterium | reverse complement strand
TTCGGTGCCGGGGGTGCTACCCGGCGAGGCGCATCCGGCGCCGGCCCCGGCGGCCAGGACGATGGCCCCGGCCGCCCCGGCGGCGGCGGTGGCGGCCGCGATGCCGCCCAGGTAGGCGGCCCGGTGGCCGGTGAGCAGCGAGCGCATGGCGCCCCGCTCCCCCGCCGCCTCGAGCTGGGCGAGGATGGCGGTGACGGTGCCGGGGGCGGGCTCCAGGAAGTCGGTGCGCAGCTGGCGGAGGGCCTTGAGCAGCCTGCGGTACTGGACCAGCTCGGCCTGGCAGCGCAGGCACGACTCGACGTGGGCGCGGACGTCGGGCGCCGCTCGCTCGACGCCGTCGACG
Organism: Acidimicrobiia bacterium; assembly: GCA_046566225.1. Lineage (GTDB taxonomy): Bacteria > Actinomycetota > Acidimicrobiia > Acidimicrobiales > DATLFN01. The sequence goes on along the minus strand of JBKHXC010000489.1, from coordinate 6,523 downwards.
ATCTGCGGCAGACGATCGGCGACGCGGTCACACTGCACGGGCCCTCTCCTCCTGACCGTTGTCCTCGCCCCGCAACGGGAAGAGCCGCTCGCGCAGCTTCCTCCGCGCCCGGTGCAGCCGCACCTTGGCGGCCCCCTCGGTGATGCCCAGCTCGGCGGCGATCGCCTCGTGCGGCAGGTCGTAGACGTCCCTCAGGACCACGACGGCCCGCATCTCCGGCGGCAGGCTCTGCAGCGCCTCGGCCAGCACCCGCCGCTCGTCGGCCGAGCCCACCCGGGCCTCGGGCCCGGGGCGGTCGTCGACCGCCTCGGCGGCCTCGTCGATCGCCTCGTGGCGGTTGCGTGACGCCCTGACCAGCTGGTCCTTGGCGCAGTTGGCGGTGATGCGGTACATCCAGCTGGTGAACTTGGCGTCCCCCCGGAACCGCTTCAGGCTCCTGTAGGCCCGAATGTACGCGTCCTGCACCACGTCCTGCGCGTCCTCCGCGTTGCCGGTGAGCCGATAGGCGAGCGTGTACATGTCGGCCTTGGTGGCTTCCACCAGCCCGGTGAACGCCGCCATGTCGCCCGCCTTGGCGGCGTTGACCAGGTCCGCCATGTCCGGCGCCATCGTTCGTTCGACTCCCCTGGGTCGAGGAAGGTTACCGGCGGCCCGTCGCCTCGCCTCGGCCTACCTGGTCTCCCGGTGGGCGGTGTGGCGCCGGTCCCAGCGGCAGTACTTCTTCAGCTCCATGCGCTCGCGGTCGTTGGTCTTGTTCTTCATGGTGATGTAGTTGCGCCGCTTGCAGACCTCGCAGGCGAGGGTGACCTTGATGCGCTTCTCGTTGCGGGCCATTCGATCAGTGTAGTGAGTAGCGGCGGTCGGACTCGAACCGACGACCACACGATTATGAGCCGTGTGCTCTGACCAACTGAGCTACGCCGCCATGGCGGTGGTGCTGCCCGGCCCGGGGGGCCGGCGAGCCCTCTGTGGGAATCGAACCCACGACACCAGCCTTACCATGGCTGTGCTCTGCCGACTGAGCTAAGAGGGCGATCGGCGCCCGGACGGCCGGGCGGCGGCCTGCGGGCCGTGACCGGCCATGATAGTTCGCCGTGCCCGAGACCTCGCCCGCCCTCGCCGTCGGCGTCCGCCTGGCCACGCTGGCTGACGCCGAGGCGGTGCGCGCCATCTACAACCGGGAGGTCACCGGCTCGACGGTCACCTTCGACCTGGTGCCCCGCTCGCTCGACGACCAGCGGGCGTGGCTGGCCGCCCACGCCGGCGCCCACCCGGCGGTGGTGGCCGTGGCCGGCGACGCCGTGGCCGGCGACGCCGTGGTCGGCTTCGGCTCCCTGTCGCCCTACCGGGACCGGCCGGCGTACGCCACCACCGTGGAGGACTCGGTCTACGTCGAGCGGGAGGTGCGGGGCCGCGGCGTCGGCCGGCTGCTGCTGGCCGAGCTGGTGCGGCTGGCCGGCCTCCACGGGTTCCACGCCGTGATGGGCCGCATCGTGGGCGGCCACGACGCCTCCATCGCCCTGCACCGGGCCTGCGGCTTCGAGCTGGTGGGCGTGGAGCGGGAGGTGGGGCGCAAGTTCGGGCGGTGGCTCGACGTGGTGGTGATGCAGCGGCTGCTGGCCGAGGCGCCGGCGCCCCGGCCGCCCCCCCGGTAGGTGCCGCCGGGGCGGGCGAGCCCGGTCGCTCAGCCCGCTCAGGGGAGCCGGTAGGCGCTGCGCACCCGGGGGTGGACCCGGGTGCCCACGGCCAGGCGGCGGTGGGCGTGGAGCCGGGCCCGCACCTGCTGGCCGCCGTCGAGGGCGACGCTGACGAGCTGGTCGTGCCCGTAGTACTCCACGTCCACGACCCGCCCGGCGCCGTCGGGCACCTCGTCGAGGTCGAGGTCCTCGGGGCGGACCAGGCCGGTGGCGGGGCCGTCGGGCCCGCCCAGGGCCACCGGGCCGAGCACGGTGTCGAGCACGCCGGCCCGCAGCTCGCCGGTGAACAGGTTGGCGTCGCCCAGGAACGTCGCCACCGCGGCGCCAGCGGGCCCGCCGTAGACGGCCTCCGGCGGCCCCACCTGGGCCAGCCGGCCGTCCAGCATGACCGCCACCTGGTCGCCCATGGCCAGGGCCTCGTCCTGGTCGTGGGTGACGAGGAGGGCGGTGGCCGCCTCGGCCCGCAGGATGCGGCGGACCTCGCTGCGCAGCTCGCCCCGGAGGGTGACGTCCAGGCTGGAGAAGGGCTCGTCGAGGACGACGACCTCGGGATGGGGCGCCAGGGCGCGGGCCAGGGCCACCCGCTGGGCCTGGCCCCCGGAGAGCTGGTGGGGACGGCGGCGGGCGAAGCCCCCCAGCCCGACCAGCTCGAGCAGCTCGGCCACCCGCGCCCGGCGCCGGTCGCGCTTCCACGCCGCCAGGCCGTAGCCCACGTTGGCGGCCACGTCGAGGTGGGGGAACAGGGCGAGCTGCTGGAACACCATGCCCACCCGGCGCTCCTCGGGGGGCACCCACGCCCCGGGGCCGGCCACCGTGCGCCCGGCGATGCGGACCCGGCCGGCGTCGGGCACCTCGAAGCCGGCGACCAGCCGCAGGGTGGTGGTCTTCCCGCAGCCGCTGGGGCCGAGCAGGGTGGTGATCCGGCCCGGGGGCAGCGCCAGGCTGACGCCGCGGACCGCCTCCACGGCGCCGAACGCCTTCTCGACGCCCTCCAGCTCGACGCTCACCCGCCCATTCTCGCCGGTCGCAGGGGCCACAGGACCAGCGCCGACACCGCGATCAGGAGCAGGGCGGCGGGCGCCGCCTGGGCGTAGAACCCCTCGGCCGCCCCCGTCCACACCCGCACGGCCAGCGTGTCGGCGCCCGCCGGGCGCAGCAGCAGGGTGGCGGGGAGCTCCTTCATGGCGGTCAGGAACACCAGCGCGGCGCCGGCCAGGAGCCCGGGGCGCACCAGGGGCAGGGTGACGGTGGCCGTCACCGCCAGGGGGCGGCGGCCGAGGGAGCGGCCCGCCTCCTCCAGCACGGGGTCGACCCGCACCAGCGAGGACGTCACCGCGCTGAGGGCCTCGGGCAGGAAGCGCACGACGTAGGCGGCGACCACCAGGGGGAGGGTCTGGTAGACCGCCGGCAGGTAGCGGTTGGCGAAGAACACCAGGGCCAGGCCGATGACCAGGCCGGGCAGGGCGTAGCCGGCGTAGCACAGGGTCTCCACCGCCCGGCTGAAGCGGGAGCGGTGGCGGACGCCGAGCACGGCGACGGGCACGGCCAGGACCCCGGCGGCGGCGGCCGCCGCCGCCGACAGCCCGACCGAGGTGGAGGCGGTGCGCACCAGCACGCCGCCCGCCCCCGCCCCGCTCGACCCCACCGAGGCCCAGTAGCCAACGACGCCCACGGGCAGGACGATGCCGGCGGCGACCACGCCCGCCACCGCGGCGGCGGCCGGGAACCGCCAGCGGCCCAGGGGCACGAGGGAGGGCGGGCGCCTCCCCCCGCCCGCCGGGGAGGCCACCGGCGGCCCCCGCAGCACCCGCTCGACCACGATGGCGGCCACGGTGAGCACGACCAGCACCACGCCCAGCACGGCGGCGGGCGCCCGGTCGGCGGTCAGGGAGCGGTACTCCAGGAAGATGGCGCGGGTCAGGGTGTCGTACTGGAGGATCGACACGGCGCCGAAGTCCGACAGCACGTAGAGGAACGACAGGAGGCCCCCGGTGGCCGCCGCCGGGCGCAGCTGGGGGAGGACCGCCCGCCGGAAGCTGGCGACGGGGCCGTCGCCCAGGGCCCGGGCCGCCTCCTCCACGGCCGGGTCGGACGACGCCAGCGTCGCCCGGGCCAGCAGGTACACGTAGGGGTAGGTGGACAGCCCGAGGGCGAGGGTGACGCCCCAGAACCCCACCAGCCCGGGCAGCTCGACGAGGAGGCCCCGGGGGCCGAAGGCAGCCTTGAGGGCCAGCGCCCCGACGTAGGTGGGCACCACCAGGGGCAGGGCGGCGGCCACGCCCAGCACCCGGCGGGCGGGGAGGTCGGTGCGCTCGACCAGCCAGGCCAGGCCCACCCCGAGGACCAGCGTCGAGGCGGTGACGGCCACCGCCAGGCGCAGCGTCCCCCACAGGAACCGCAGGACCCGGTCGGAGGCCACCAGCCCCAGCGGGTCCTCGGCGCCGGCGGCCCGCACCACCAGGTAGGCCAGCGGCACCGCCATGGCCGCGGCGATGGCGGCGCCGGCCCCCGCCAGGGCCACCGGCGGGCGCCCCCCCGAGCGGCGGGCGGCGCCCGGCGGCCGGGCGTCGCCGGCGGGCGGGCCGGGCGCCGGGGCGCCGAGGGGGATGGTCCCCGCGACCTCGGCCACGGCTGCCGGCGGTCCCGGGCTCAGGTGAGCCCGACGTCCTTCAGGAGCTGGACGGTGCCGGCGAGGTCGCGGCCGAGCTCGCTGAGGGGCAGGTCGATGGTCTTGAGCGACGACAGGGAGGGCAGCTCGGGGATGGCGTCCACGCCGGCCCGCAGGGGGTACTCGGTCGTCTGGTCGCGGAAGTAGCGCTGCGCCTCCTCGGAGAGCAGGAAGCGCACGAACCGCTCCGCCTCCTCGGGCCGGTCGCTGTCGGCGAGGACGGCCACGCCGGCCACGTTGACGAAGGTGCCCTCCCCGCCCTCGTCCTGGCCCGGGTAGAAGTTGGCCACCGGGGCGTCCGGGCGCTCCTTGAACTCGCCGTAGAGGTAGTAGTGGTTGACCAGGCCGAGGTCGACCTCCCCCGACGCCACGGCGTCGAGGGTGAGGATGTTGTTGTCGTAGCGCTTGGCCCCGTTGGCCTTCAGGCCCTCGAGGAACCGGCGGGTCCGCTCCTCGCCCACCGTCTCCCGCAGCGAGGTGACGAAGGCGACGAAGGAGGCGTTGGTGGGCGGGTAGCCGACCCGCCCCCGCCACTCGGGGGCGGTGACGTCCAGCACGCTCCTCGGGACCTGGTCGGGCGTCAGGCGGTCGGTGTTGTAGGCGATCACCCGGGCCCGGGCGGTGACGCCCACCCACCGGCCGTCGGTGTCTTGGAAGCGGGGGTCCACCACGTCGAGCACGTCGGCGGGCAGCGGCCGCAGGAGGCCCTTGGCGCCCAGCTCGCCCAGGGCGCCGGCGTCCTGGCTGAAGAACACGTCGGCCCGGGTGTCGTCGCCCTCCTCGATCACGGTGGGGAGCAGCTCGGAGGTGTCGCCGTACCGGACGCTCAGCTCCACCCCCGACTCCCGCTCGAAGCGGTCGAGCAGGGGCCGGACCAGGTTCTCGTTGCGGCCCGAGTAGACCACCAGGGCGTCGGAGCCGCCGCCGCAGCCGGCGAGCAGGAGGGCGAGGACCAGGACCGCCGCCGCCAGCGGCGGGAGGAGGCGCGCGTTCGGCATGGCTAGATCATGGAGTTAGGCCCTCCTAACTTCAAGTCGGCCGAGCCGGCCGGGCTCACACGCCGGCGTGGGCCAGGCTCGGGATCCGGCTCGTGGCCACCGTCCGGCGCAGGTAGAAGAACCAGGTGACGCCGGCGAACACGACGTAGGACCCGGCGAAGACCCACAGCGCGGGGGTGGACCAGTCGGCGTGGGCAGCGGCCACCGCCACCTTCTCGGCCGGGGTCGCCGCCTCCTTCACCAGGTTGGAGACCCCGAGGCTGGCCTGGCGCAGGATCACCTGGATGAGGAAGCCGCCGAAGGCGCCGATGGCGCCGGCGATCCCGATGACGGCCGCCGCCCGGCGCTTGAACTCGACCACGTTGGCCCTGGGGTCCACGCCCCGGGCCTCGGCGTCGCTGCGACCGAGCTCGGCGAAGATGGCGGGGATCATCTTGTAGGTGGAGCCGTTCCCCATCCCGGCCAGCAGGAACACGACCATGTAGGAGCCGAAGAAGAGGGCGAAGCTGCGCTCCTGCACCCCGACGATGGCCCCGACCGTCGACGCCGTCATGCCGGCGAACACCGCCAGGGTCACCCGGGAGCCCCCCAGCCGGTCGGCCGCCCACCCCCCCAGGGGACGGGAGAGCGAGCCGACCAACGCCCCCACGAAGCCGAGCCCGGCGAGGTAGGTGGCGATGAAGGGATGGCCGGCGAGGAACTCCGGGAACGTCGTCTTGATGACCAGGGGAAGGGCGAAGGAGAACCCGATGAAGGAGCCGAAGGTGCCGATGTACAGGAAGGACATGATCCACGTCTGGCCCGACCGCAGGGCCCTGAGGTACGAGCCCTTGTCCGCCCTGGCCTCGGTGAGGCTGTCCATGCGGAGCCAGGCGAGCACCACGGCGAGGGCGATGAGCGGCATCCACATCAGCCCGGCGTAGGCGAGGTTGACGTCGTGCCCGGGCAGCCTCACGGCGGCCGCCGGCACGCCCACGATGATGACGAGGGGCACCAGCAGCTGGGCCACCGCCACGCCCAGGTTCCCGCCGGCGGCGTTGAGGCCGAGGGCGAACCCCTTCTTGCGCTCCGGATAGAAGAAGGAGATGTTGAACATCGAGGACGAGAAGTTGCCGCCGCCGAAGCCGGCGGTGGCCGCGCACGCGACCAGCACCCACAGC
>JBKHXC010000488.1:0-2916 GCA_046566225.1 Acidimicrobiia bacterium | reverse complement strand
GGCGTCGACGGCCTCGCCGGGGCCGACCGCCCCGGGGTCGACCAGGTTGCAGGAGACCTGGGCCCGCCCGCCCACGTCGAGCCCGAGGGCCCGCAGCGCCGGCCCCCGCACCTGGCGGGCGACCCGCCGGGCCACCTCCACGGCCGCCCCGGGCGCCAGCCACAGGTTGTAGGCCACCAGCACGCCCCGGGCCCCCACCGCGGTGGCCCCGGCCGTCGGGTGGGGGGCGCCGGGGCCGTCGTCGGGCGCCAGGCCGGCGAACGCCGCCCGCCGCACCTCGGGCAGCGACCGCTCCGGGCCGTACCGGAAGCAGGGCACGCCCAGCGCCCGGCCGGCCCAGCGGGCGAAGGCGTCGCGGGCCCGGACCGCCTCGGCCGGGCCCGACCCGGCCAGGGGCGCGAACGGCACCACGTCGGCCGCGCCCAGGCGGGGATGGGCGCCGGCGTGGCGGCGCAGGTCGACGCGGGCGACGGCCTCCGCCGCCACCCGCCGGGCCGCCTCCTCCACGCCCGGCCCGGCCAGGGTCAGCACGCTGCGGTGGTGGTCGGCGTCGGCGTGGAGGTCGAGCAGGGCGGGGCCGGCGGCGGCCTCCAGGGCGGCGAGGACGGCCGCATCACGCCCCTCGCTCACGTTCACCACGCACTCCAGCACCCCACCACGCTCGCGCGCCCTCCTACGCTGCGCCCGGTGTCGGACGTCGGCCTGGCCCTGCCCCACTACGACCACTCCGTCCCCGGGGAGCGGCCCCTGCGGTGGGAGACGGTGCTGCGGTGGGCGGCGGCGGCCGACGACGCCGGGCTGGCGTCGGTGTGGGTCTCCGACCACCTCTTCCTGTCCCTTTCCCGGTGGGGCGCCGGCGGGGACGACGTCGATGGGTTCGAGGCCCTGACCACCCTCGCCGCCCTGGCCCGGGCCACCAGGCGGGCCCGCCTGGGCACCCTGGTGCTGTGCCCGCACCTGCGCCCACCCGGGGCGCTGGCCAAGGCGCTGGCCACGGTGGACGTGCTGAGCGGGGGCCGGCTCACCGTCGGGCTGGGCGCCGGCTGGTTCGAGCCGGAGTACGCCGCCGCCGGCCTGCCCTTCCCGCCCGCCGGAGCCCGCCTGGCCCGCCTGGCCGAGACCCTCGAGGTCCTCCGCCTGGCCTTCTCGGGGGAGCCCTTCGACTACCACGGCCGCCACCTGCGGCTGGAGGCCATGGTGTGCCGGCCCCGTCCCGTCCAGCGGCCGGCACCGCCCCTGTGGGTCGGCGGGCGCGGCGACCGCCTCCTGGGCGTGGCCGCCGGCGGCGCCGACGGGTGGAACGCGGGGGGCTGGACGGGCGGGGTGGAGGACTACCGGCGGCGGGCCGCCGTGCTCGACCGGGCGTGCGAGCAGGCCGGGCGCGACCCGGCCGGCGTCGCCCGCTCGGTGAACCGGCTGTGCCTGGTGGGGGAGGACGAGCGGGACCTGCGCCGGCGGTGGGAGGCGCTCGGGGAGGCGTCGCCGGCCGGCGCCCTGCGGGGGATGTCGCTCGCCGACTACCGGCGGGGGCGGCTGGTGGGCACGGTGGCCCAGGTCGCCGAGCAACTGGCCCGGTGGTCGGACGCCGGCGTGTCGACCGTCATCGTCAGCCTGGGGGCGCTACCGTTCACGGTGACGGGCGTCGACGACCTCGCCCTGGTGGCGTCGGCCGCGGGACCACGTTAGGAGTGCCATGGGAAGCCTGGGAGCCACCGAGCTCATCATCATCCTGGTGGTCGTGCTGCTGCTGTTCGGCTCCACGCGCCTGCCCAAGCTGGCCCGCTCGCTCGGCCAGGCGTCGAAGGAGTTCAAGCAGGGCATCGCCGAGGGGGCCAAGGACGACGAGCTGGAGGACGGCACGCCCCGCCCACCCCGCGCCTAGTGCGTCGACCTCATTCGTTCGCTTCGCTCACTCCTTTCGGTCGAGTTGGATCGTGCTCCGGCGGGCGAGCGGAGCTCGCGCCGCCTCCGCCCTGTCCTTTCCCGGTGTCCGCGGCCGGAGAGGCCGCCTGCGGCGGCGAGTGCGTCCACGGACCGTGCCGTTGCGGCAAGGGTCTGTGGCCGGAGCAGGGCTAGCGCCGGCCGGGAACTTGTCCGGCGTGCCCGTCGTTCCGGATGACGGACACGGAGGAGCAGCCGGTCCCCGACTGGGAAGAGGTGGCCCGCACCTACGGGCGGTTCCTCTACACGGTCGCCTACCGGCTCTCGGGCAACCACGACGATGCGCAGGACCTCGCCCAGGACGTCCTCCTCCGGGTCCGCAGAGGTCTGGAGACGTACAAGCCGGGGTCGATGGAAGGATGGTTGAGCCGCATCACGACCAACGTGTTCCTCGATGAGGTCCGCCGCCGCCGCCGCCGGCCCCAGGGCGCCCTTCCCGCCGACCCCGACCGGGTCGTCCCGCCGGCGCCCGCCGCCGACGCCGCCCTGGCCCAGCAGGTCCTCCCCGACGACATCCAGGCGGCCCTGTCGTCGCTGCCCGACGAGTTCCGCGTCGCCGTCGTGCTCTGCGACGTGGCCGGCCGCTCCTACCAGGAGATCTCCGAGGGCCTCGGCGTGCCCCTGGGCACCGTCCGCAGTCGCATCCACCGGGGCCGGGCCCTGCTGCGGGAGGCACTGACGCCATGAGCGGCCCCGCCTCCCACCTGGGCGACGCCCTGAGCGCCCTGGCCGACGGCCAGCTCCCGGATGACGAGGCCGCCGCCGCCCGGGACCACGTGGCGTCCTGCGCGTCGTGCGCCGCCGAGCTGGCGGCCGTCGAGCAGGTGCGCGCCCTCGTGCGCGGCCTGGGGCCGGTGGAGCCGCGCCGGCCGCTGGTCGCCGTCCCCCGGGTCGGCCCCGCCAGCCGGCGGGCGGGGCCGACCCGGGGGACGGCGACCAGCGGCCGGCGCGGCTCCACCGGCCCCAGGCCGCGCA
>JBKHXC010000487.1:0-8055 GCA_046566225.1 Acidimicrobiia bacterium | reverse complement strand
GGCGACCAGGGCGACCAGGACGACCCCGAGGCCGACCACCAGCAGGGCCTTGGTGCGGGGGGGCTTGGCAGCGGCGTGGGGGGCGGTCATGACCGTGCTCCTGGGGTCGAGGCCGGGGCCGGGGCGGCGGTCGCCGTCGGCGGGGGGGTGGCGGGAGGGGTCCCGGCGCCCGGGGCGGCGGGCGCCGGGGCGGCCGGCAGCTCGGCGGGGACGTCGCCGAAGCCGGGGGGGACGGTGCGGACGAACATGCGCCCGGTCACCGCCACCGTCAGCTTGGCCTGGTCGTCGCTGCTGACGTTGAGGGCGTCGGTGACGACCAGCCTGGGCATGTCGTTGAGCCGGTTGAGGAAGTCCAGCACCTGGAAGTAGCCACCGGTGATCTGCAGGTTGAGGCCGATCTCGGCCGGGACCCGGTTGGCCGCACCCGCCGCCTGGGCATCGCCAGGGGCGGCGGCCACCGGGGCGGCGGCGGCCGAGGCGACGGCGGTGGTGCCGGGGGCGGGCTCGGCGGGGGCCACGCTGATCCAGTCGATGCCGGCCTTGGCGGCGGCGTCGTTGGTGTCGAGGATGAACGCCGCCAGGTTGGGGTCGTCGGGGATGGTCGTGCGCAGGGCCTCGACCTGGGCCCGCTTGATGGGCTCGTCCTTCTGCGACGCCTTCAACCGGGCGACGCGGGTGGCCAGCTCCTGGCGCTCGGCCTCGGCCCGCTCCCGCTGGTCCCGGGCGTCGGACAGCTCCGACTGCCGCGGGCTCCACAGCACCAGGTACCACAGGACGAGCACGGCCAGCGCGGCGGCGCCGGCGACGATCATGGTGCGGCGCCGGGTCACGGCTTCTCCTCCAGGTAGCGCTGCACCCGCTGCGAGTTGGCGGCGGGGGTCAGGGCGGCGTCGGACGTGAACGTGACGGTCGAGGCGGCGCCCTCGCCGTCCTTGGCGGAGTTGGGCACCCACAGGCCGGACAGCGACCTCAGCTCGCCCATGCGCAGCAGCCACCGGGCGGTCGAGGTCTGGTCGAAGCCCTTGGCCGAGAAGTTGACCTCACCGCCGGCCTTGCCGTTGAACGAGGTGAGCCACACGTCGTTGGGCAGGACGGTGGCGACCTCGTTGAACAGGCGGGTCCACGCCACGTCGGTGGCCAGGACGGTCTGCACCTGGGCCCGCCGCTCGGCCAGCTCGGCGTCGAGGGCGATGGTGTCGCCCAGCGTCGCCACCTCCCGCTGGAGCCGCTGGCTCTCCCGCTGGCTGCGGGCGGCGGCCTGGCGCTCGTCGTCGACCTTGCCGGCCTGGGCGCCCCACAGGCCGACCAGGAGGGCGGCCATGGCCGCCACCCCGCCGCCGGCCAGCACGGCGGAGCGGCGCTGCTCGCGCCCGGCGGCCACCTCCCGGGGGACGAGGTTGATGCGGCGCAGGCCCTTGCGCACCTCGCCGGCGAGGGCGAGCCCGACGGGCACGGCGAGGAGCGCCTCGCTGTCGGCCAGGTCCGACTCGTCGAGGCCGACGTGGCGGCCGATGCGCATCCCGGCCAGGGGGCGGGCGGGCTCGACGCGGGCGCCCACCTGGGACTGGAGGCGCTCCATCAGGCCGGCCATCCGGCTGCCGCCCCCGGTGACCAGCACCCGGTCCACGACGGCGGACTGGGACTGGGCCATGTAGTAGTCGAGCGAGCCCCGGATCTCCTCGACCAGCGGGGCCACCCGGTCGCGTACCACCTCGCCGGCCCGGACCACCAGGGGGTCGGGCGAGGAGACGTCGGCCCGGCGCTTGAGGGACTCGGCCTCGTCGATCTGCACGTCCAGCTCGCGGACGATGGCGTCGGTGACGTCGTCGCCGCCGACGAGGAGGACCCGCACGAACCGGGGGACGCCCCGCTCGTGGACGACGACGTTGGTGACCCCGCCGCCGATGCACACGATGGCCTCGGCCCGCGTGTCGAAGTCGAACGCCGGGGCGTTGGCGTTGAGCGCCCGCACCAGGGCGAAGGGCACCACGTCGACGGTGGCGGCCTGGAGGCCGGCGCCCTCCACGGCGGCCAGGTGGCTGCGCACCATGTCCCGCTGGGCGGCGGCCAGCAGGACCCGCATGCGGGCCTCGCCGTCGGTGTTGTCGACCACGTCGTCGAGGATCTGGAAGTCGAGGATGGCGTCGTCGATCGGGATGGGGATGAGGTCCTGGGCCTCGAAGCGCAGGGCGGAGGCGAAGTCGGCCTCGCTCATGGCGGGCATCTCGGCCAGGCGGACGATCACCCGCTGGTTGGCCACCCCCACGACGACCCTCTTGCCCTTGAACCCGCCCTCGGTCCACAGCCGGCGCACGCTGGCCGACACCGCCGGGGCGTCCACCACCTCGCCGTCACGGACGGCGCCCGGCGGGAGCGTGACCTGGGCGAAGCGCTCCAGGGTCGCCTCGCCGCCGGCCAGGCTCAGCTCCACCGCCCGCACGCCGTAACTGCCGAGGTCGACGCCGACGACACGCGTGGCCATCAGACCTCCCCTCGCTTCCCGCAGCGCTCCACGTCGATCCTCCGACCGCCTGTCAGGGCATCCTCCGGTTCGGATGCCATGCCCATCATCGGCACGCCGGGGCGGGGCACTGTAGGAGTGATTCGCGCCCGCCGGGCGAGCCCGGGCGCGCCACGGGCCGGCGCCAAGGCCGGCCCGTTCGCGCTCGCCCTCCCCTCGCCGTCACCTCAGGAGAGCGGCTCCTCCCGCCAGTTCCTGGTGACGTACCGGCCGTTGGTCAGGCTGGCCAGCGACTCGTCGTAGTGGAGGTGGAACTGGGCATGGGAGTCCACCGTGTTGACCAGCACGGCGCCCCAGATCTCGAAGTGGGCACCCCCGCTGCCGCACCGGGTGACCGAGCGGTCGGGGGCGGCGATCACCCCCCAGAAGTTCGTCTGGTTGGCGTTGAAGCAGAGCACGCCGCTGGTCCCGCTGAGGACGTTGACCTGGAGCTTGGCCGGCCAGCCGGGGCAGTAGCGGACGTCGTAGCCGCCGGCGGAGGTCGGGCAGCCGCCGCTGCCGCCGACCGGCTGGTTGACGCTGCCCCCCGTCCCCGTGACGTTGCCCACCTCGACCCCGCCGGTCACGAAGATCTCCGCCGGGTCGCCGGCCGCGTTGAGGACCACCCGGCAGCCGTCGCGCATCTTCAGGCTGGTCCAGTAGTGGGTGCCGCTCGGGATCCAGGTCGCCGAGTTCGAGGTGCACGCTCCCCCCGGCTGGGCGACCGGCGCGCCCGCGGGCCCGGTGATGGTGGGCAGGGGGAACTTGGGGGTCACTTTCCGCACCGGCGTCGGGCACTGGGCCGACGGCGGGATGTCGGGAACCGGCGTGGCGTCGGCGTAGGAGATGCAGCCGTCGTAGCGGTAGGTGCCCCCGCAGTTGGTCACGCCGCCGCCGCCGCCGCTGCCCGTGGACGAGAAGGTGGCCGCCGAGTTGGTCCCCACGTAGCCCCGGCCGGTGCAGGCCGTGAGCGAGCTGGTCCCGCTGCGGTAGCTGTCGACGGCCGCGCCGGCGCCCAGCTGGATGGCCGTCTGCCCGAACAGGGCGTTGGCGAAGATGCTCTCGGGAACGGCGTCGGCCTTGATCCGCCGCCGCACGCCGGTGGCGTCGGTGCCCACGGCGTCGATGTGCCACAGCTCGGCGGTGGGGTCCTTGGTGGCGGTGAAGGAGTACGAGCCGGCGCTGCCCAGCGAGCGGGTGTCGGAGAACGTCGTGCCGGCCACGGTGGCCGCCCGGCGGACGGCGTCGTTGACGCCGGCGTCGGCCACCTGGAGGGCGTTGGCCGAGTCCCCCGCCCGGCGGCTGGAGCGCAGCCCGAAGTCGGTCATGGTCACCATGCTCACGATGAGCGAGGTGGCGACGAACATCACCCCGACGGCGATGATGATGCTTCCCTGTTCGCCCCTGGGATCGGCTCCGTCCCTCATCGATGCTCCCTTCCAGCACTGGGTGGCTGCTCTCAGGTCCCGGCCGCGCCGGCGCCGTGTCCCGGCCGGCCGGACGTGGTCCACGCGACGGGCCCTCATCGGTAGTTGCGCAGGGCGACGGTGCTGGCCAGGTCCAGCACGTCGGCGCGCGGGTGGTAGCGGACCTCGAGGGCGATGCGCACGGAGGCCGCGTTCGTAGCCGATGTCGTCACGGTCCCGGACCGGTCGAGTAGGGTGAACACCGGGGAACCGGCCCCGTTCACCACCTGGTCGATGATGACCCGCCCGGTGTAGGAGCGGGTGACGGCGCAGGTGCTCGAGTAGTCGGTGCGGTCCTGGAGCACCCGGCCGCCGGCCAGGGCGTAGGTGATGCGGCGGTAGGGGGCCTGCACGAGCAGGCCGTCGGGCCCCGTGCACGCCGGGCCGGTCAGGTCGCTGCGCACCACCACCACGGGCAGGCACGTCGCGTACGCGGCCGGGAACGTCCCTCCTGCCGGGCACGAGGTGGGGGCCGCCGGGTAGGTGGACACGACCGGGTTGGCGCTGCGCACGTCCTGGGAGATGGTCCGCAGGGCCAGTTGGCCGGCCTGCTCGGCGTCGACGTTGCGGGTGGCCTTGGCCGTCACCGAGGTGGTGCTGTCGAGGAACCCGAAGAGCAGGGCCACCACGACGCCCAGCACCAGCACCGTGACCGCCAGCTCCACGACGGTGAAGCCCTCCTCCGGCCTCCTGCGGCGGATGGCGGTCACTGGAACGTCAGCCCCGTGATCTCACCGGCGGTCGTGGAGCCGACGTCGACCGCGTTCGGGCCCACCGTCTGGGCGCCGGCCAGGTAGAGCGAGCGGCCCGTGCCGGCCGGGAAGAGGTAGCCCGCCGACCTCGGCACGGTGACGCTCCAGGTGCCCGAGCACGCCCCGACCACGCAGGTGAAGGCCGGGTCGTCGGGCACCATGGTCACCGTCTTGGCCCCCGAGAGCGTCTCGAACACCAGGGTGACGCTGTCGGTCGGCGTCAGGTTCTGCGTGGTGGCGCGCACGACCACGTCGCTCACCAGCGCGCCGGCGGCGTCGATGTCGACCGTGGTCGCTCCCCCGTCGAGCGACCCGGAGATGGATGGCAACGTGGCCGGGCACACCAGCTCGCAGAACTCGTTGGACGGCGTGGCGACCTTGGAGTTCACCTTGGCGTCGATGCTGCGGACCACGGTGAAGGTGAAGTGCTGCGTCCCCGTCCCGAAGGTGAAGCTTCCGGCCGCGATGGTGGTGGCGAAGCACTTCCCGCCCGCCGGCGGGGGCGTTGTGCACATGCCCGGCTGCTCGGTCAGGATGACCGACCTGGTCGTCGGGGTGCCGCTCTCCAGCGTGTTGAAGGCGGCCACCACCGTGTCGGTGCCCGACGGCGACGGCTTGTCGACCGTGGCCCGCAGCTCCAGGTCGTTGGCGAGCACGCCGGCGGCGTCCACCGTGCTCGACGTCGGGGCGACCGAGGTCCACTCCACCCGCGGCGGGGCCAGGCCCACGATGTCGGCCCGGTTGGGGATGCGCAGCGAGCTCTGCTGGGACACCTCGTGGGTGCCGGCCGAGTCCGTCCAGGTCACGAACACGGCCAGCCGCTTCTCGGTGCGGGCCACGTCCCCCCAGGCCACGTAGCGGCGGACCTGGTAGTCGATGTTGAGCCGAGGGCAGGTGTAGGACTCGGCGGGCACGTCGCCCACGGTGGCGAAGCCCGGGTTGGGGCAGGGCTGGTACCGCACCGGCGAGCCGCTGCAGTTGACCAGGAGCACCACCTCCGAAAAGCCGGCGGGGACGGGACCGGACGGGGCCCCGCAGAGGCCGAGGCGGTCGTAGGGAAGCTGCTGGAGGTCCTCGATCCCCTGGGTGGCCACCTCGTTGCCCTGGGTCCTCGCCTTCTGGAGCGACAAGGTCCGCAGGCCGGAGCCGAGCAGCGAGGCGAGGGCGGCGAACACGAACGCCGTCAGGCCCAGAGCGACCACCAGCTCGAGGAGCGTGAACCCCCCTTCGTCCGGCGGACGGCGGCGGAGGCGGCGCAGCGCGGAGGGCATCGAGGCTGTATCGGCGCCCGGCGCCGCCGGGTTGAGCGCGGCAGGGAGCGGGCCGCTACCGCCCTGGCGACGTTCGCCGCGTGAGCAGAGTGAGCCAATGAGGTCGAAGCGCTACACCCCGTACCAGCGCAGGAGGGGGTCGCCGGCGAGCACGGCGACCACGGCGCCCAGGGCGAGGAAGGGCCCGAAGGGGATGGCGTCCTTGCGGCCCTTGCGCCCGGCCGCCATCAGGCCCACGCCGATCACCGAGGCCGACAGGAAGGCGAGGAACAGGCCGAGGGCGACCTCCCACAGGCCCAGCCAGCCGAGGAACATCCCGATCACCCCCGACAGGCGCACGTCGCCGTACCCCATGCCCCTGGGGCTCACGTACCAGAGCACGAAGAACATCGCGAAGGCCGCCACCCCGCCGATGGCCGCCTCCCGGGCCGAGGCCCAGTCGCCGTCGACGGCGGCGGCCAGCAGCAGCAGCGGCACCGACACGAACAGCGTGGGGTACACGATGCGGTTGGGGACGATGCGCAGCTCCAGGTCGATGGGGGTGATGGCGACCAGGGCGGCGACGAAGACCAGGAAGGCGGGCAGTGCGGGGTCGACGCCCAGGCGGAGGGCGGTGAGGGCGAAGAGGACCGCGGTCGTGATCTCCACCAAAGGGTAGCGGGCCGAGATGCGCTCGCCGCAGGACCGGCACCGGCCCCGCAGCGCCAGCCACGAGAGGACGGGCACGTTGTCCCGGGGGGCGATGGCGGCCCCGCAGCCCGGGCAGCGGGACCGGGGGTGCACCACCGACTCCTTCTTGGGGACCCGGGCGATCACCACGTTGAGGAACGAGCCGACCACCAGGCCGAGGACGGCGCAGGCGGAGACGAGGAGGGCGGTCATGGTCGGCCGAGCGTAAACGCGAAGAGCGGGGCCCCGGAGGGCCCCGCTCCCGCTACTGCACTCCTAGAGCTCGTGGCCTACCACTCGCCGGAAGCGGCGCCGGCGGCGTCGGTGCCGGCGCACGCAGCGCCGGTGGGGTCGCCGCCGTAGAAGGTGCCGCCACCCACGGAGGCCGCAACGTCCTTGATCCAGAAGCACTCACCGCTCTTGGAAAGGGCGGCCGCCTGGAAGGTCGTCGTGGTGGGCGTGGCGAACGACACCTGCTTGAACGTCGTGGACGCACCGGCCTGGAACGTCAGGCTCGGCTCCTCCTCGGCCAGCTTCGAGGCCGTGGCCTGGGTGTAGTCCTGCTCGTCGGTGAAGATGACCTTGGCGGCGGTCAGGGCGTTCCGGAGCGACGACTGGGCGGCCCGGTCGTTGGCCCGGTCGCGGGCGCCGAGGAAGGTGGGGATGGCGATGGCCAGCAGGATGGCGATGATGAGCACCACCACCATGAGCTCGATGAGGGTGAAGCCCTCCTCGTTCTCCCGGCGCTCGCGGAGCTTGTCGATCATTCGGAGTGTCTCCTTGTTCGGTATGTCGATGGATGCGCGGGCCCCGTCCCCGCCCTCTCGCCCGCCACCGGCACCCAGCCGACGGCGGCCTCCAGGCAGCCCGGCTGGCCTTCCCACGCCGTTGTGGGGGTCGGTCCCGTGGCTTTGCGTCCCCGCCTCCCGGCGGGTTTGCCCTTGTCAGCAGAAGCTCGCAGCACTGATATCGCCGCCCCCGCCGGCCGACTTGAGGGGCAATCCGCGCCCTTGGCGGCGGGCGGCGGCGGAGGGCCACGCGCGCCGAGGGGCCGGCGCTGCCCGCCCCGGCCCCTCGACCCCCCCTGACGGCGGTTCGCCCTACTGGATCAGCTTGATGATGTTGAACATCGGCATGTAGAGCGAGACCACCATGGCGCCCACCGCGCCGCCCAGCACGCAGATGAGCAGGGGCTCCAGCAGCGACGTGAGGGCCTCCACGGTGGCCTCCACCTCCCGCTCGTAGAAGTCCCCCACCTTCTCGAGCATGGTGTCCACCGCCCCCGTCTCCTCGCCCACCGCCAGCATCTGCACGACCATGGGCGGGAACACGGGGTGGTCCTCCAGGCGCCTGGCGATGGGCTCGCCCTGCTTCACGCCGTCCTGCACGTCCTTGAC
>JBKHXC010000486.1:0-2553 GCA_046566225.1 Acidimicrobiia bacterium | reverse complement strand
GGCTGGACGTGGCCGGGGTGGCGGAGCCGCCCGAGGTGGCGGGCCCCGGCTTCGTCAACCTGCGCCTGCTGGCGGGCTCCGTGGAGGCCCGGGTGGCGGCGATGGCCGCCGACCCCCGCCTCGGGGTGCGCCCGGCGCCGCGGCCCGAGCGGGTGGTCGTCGACTACTCCAACCCCAACGTGGCCAAGGAGATGCACGTCGGCCACCTCCGCAGCACCATCATCGGCGACGCCATCGTGCGCACCCTGGAGTTCCTGGGCCACGCCGTCGTCCGCCAGAACCACATCGGCGACTGGGGCACCAACTTCGGCATGCTCATCGAGCACCTCGCCGACCTGGGCGAGGAGGAGGCCGCCGCCGAGCTGTCCGTGGGCGACCTGGAGGCCTTCTACCAGCAGGCCAAGGCCAAGTTCGACGCCGACCCCGGCTTCGCCGACCGGGCCCGGCGGCGGGTGGTCGCCCTCCAGGGCGGCGACCCCCCCACCCTGCGGCTGTGGCGCCTGCTCATCGAGCAGTCCACCCGCTACTTCTCCGCCGTCTACCGCCTGCTGGGCGTCAGGCTCACCGAGGGCGACATCGCCGGGGAGAGCTTCTACAACCCGATGCTGGCCGACGTGGCCGCCGACCTGGAGGACAGGGGCCTGGCGGAGGTGGACGAGGGGGCGCTGTGCGTGTTCCCGCCCGGGTTCACCGGCCGCGACGGCCGGCGGTTCCCGCTGATGGTGCGCAAGAGCGACGGCGGCTTCGGCTACGACGCCACCGACCTGGCCGCCCTGCGCCACCGGGTGTGCGAGCTGGGCGCCGAGCGGGTCATCTACGTGGTGGACGCCCGCCAGGCCCAGCACTTCGCCCTGCTGTTCGCGGCGGGCGAGATGGCGGGGTGGCTGGGCGAGGGCCGGCGGGCCGAGTACGTGCCGTTCGGCACCGTGCTGGGGCCCGACGGGCGGCCGTTCCGGACCCGGGCGGGCGGCACGGTCAAGCTCATCGCCCTGCTCGAGGAGGCGGTGGAGCGGGCCGAGCGGGTGGTGCGGGAGAAGAGCCCGGACCTCGACGCCGGCACCCGCCGGGAGGTGGCCCGCCAGGTGGGGGTGGGGGCGGTCAAGTACGCCGACCTCAGCAACGACCGGCTCAAGGACTACGTGTTCGACCTGGACCGGATGCTGGCCATGGAGGGCAACACCGCCCCCTACCTCCAGTACGCCCACGCCCGCATCCGCTCCATCTTCCGCAAGGCGGGCGGGGACGCCCCCGGCGGCGACGGGCCGCCCGGGGCGGTGGCCGTGCGCCTGGCCGAGCCGGCCGAGCGGGCGCTCGCCCTCCAGCTCCTGACCCTCGACGGGGTGGTCCGGGCCACGGCCGACGCCCTCCAGCCCCATCGCCTGTGCACCTGGCTGTTCGAGCTGGCCGGGGCCTTCACCGAGTTCTACGAGCGCTGCCCCGTCCTGCGGGCGGCCACGCCCGAGGAGCGGGCCTCCCGACTGGTGCTGTGCTCGCTCACCGCCCGGGCCCTGCGCCTGGGGCTCGACCTGCTCGGCATCGAGGCCCCCGACCGCATGTAGCGCTTCGACGCCAGTGCGTCGACCTCATTCGTTCGCTTCGCTCAGGCCGGGCTGATGAGCTCCTCCACCCGCTGGAGGAGGAGCAGGGGGTCGAAGGGCTTGGTGAGGTAGCCGTCCGCCCCGCTCTCGTCGCCCGCCCGGAGGTCGGCCTCCTGGGCCTTGGCCGACAGCAGCATGACCGGGATGCGCGCCGTGTCGGGGTCCGCCTTGAGGGCGCGGGCCACGTCCAGCCCGCTCATCCTGGGCATCATGATGTCGAGCACCACCACGTCGGGGCGCTCGGCGCGGGCCCGCTCGAGCCCCTCGACGCCGTCGCTGGCGATGAGGACGGAGTAGCCCTCCATCTCGAAGTTGACCCGTAGGAGCCTCTGGATGACGGGGTCGTCATCCACCACCAGAACGGTCGCCACCGCAGCCATCCTAGGTCGACTGGTGTCGGGCCCGGCTCCCCTCGCCGGGCGGGCGGACGAGGCGGCCCAGAAAGCGCTGACCAGGCTCACCAGGCCGTTCGGCCGCGTCAGCGGCCGACCCGTTCGACACCGGTCTCCTGGGCACCGCCGGCGGCCGGCCTAGGATTGGACGGCTCGCCCTCGTAGCTCAGCGGATAGAGCACCGGCCTCCGGAGCCGGGTGCGCAGGTTCGAGTCCTGCCGAGGGCGCCACGCGGCTGTGGGGACGACACCCCGCTCCCGCGGACGCCTACCTGGCCGGCACGAGGGCGGCGACGGTGACGCCCTGGCCGGCGGCGGAGCCGAGGAAGCGGGCGTCGCCGAAGGAGAACACCCCGCCGTCGGAGGCCACGAACCGGTAGCCGGCGCCCGAGGCGGTGGCCGCCATGGCGGTGATGGGGCGGTTGAGGCGGATGGCGCCGGTGGAGCCGAAGAAGCGGGCGTCGCCGAAGGCGAAGATGCCGCCGTCGGAGGCGACCAGCCAGTAGCCGCCGCCGCCCCGGGTCGACGCCATCCCGACCACCGGCTTGTTGAGCTTGATGGCGC
>JBKHXC010000485.1:0-3497 GCA_046566225.1 Acidimicrobiia bacterium | reverse complement strand
GCCGGCCAAGTGGGTCCAGCGCCTCCGGGACCGGGGCACCGGCGGCACCCGGGTGCTGCTCAAGACCGAGATGGGCGCCGGCCACGGCGGCCCGTCGGGCCGCTACGACTCGTGGCGGGAGGAGGCGCTCGTCCTGTCCTTCGTCCTCGACGAGCTGGGGGCCCCCTCGGAGCCCACGGCGCCCCCCGCCGGGACGGTGGCGGACGTCGCCCGGCGGCCGGGCGGGTAGGGCCCTGGCCACGAGCCTTCGCCGCGTTCGCAGCCGCAAGCTCCGTGGCCGCACTGGCCGCCGCAGGCGGCCTCTACGGCTGCGGACACCGCAGGAGGGACAGGGCGGAGGCGGCGCGAGCTCCGCTCGCCCCGCCGGAGCGCGATCAACTCGACCGAATGGAGCGAGCGAAGCGAACGAATGAGGTCGACGCACCAGGGCATCGCCCGGCGGCCGGGCGGGTAGGGCATTCGCCATGGACCACGACCAGCGCACCACCGGCTCCGGCGCCCGGATCCACGAGGACCCCGACCAGCCCGTGGGGGCGGGCCCGGCGCCCGCCTCGGCCGCCAAGGGCGCCACCGTCGGCGGCGCCGTGGCCGCCCTGGTGGGGGCCGTGCTCGGGGCGCCGTTCGGCCTCATCGAGTTCCTCGGGCTCGCCGTCGGCTTCCGCGTCGCCCTGTGCGCCCTGCTGGGCGCGGTGGCGGCGTCGGTGGTGGGCGGCATCGTCGGCGGCTGGGCCGGCTGGGGATCGGCGGCCCGCCGCCGGGACTGACCCGGGCGCCCCGCTCCCGGGTGAACAGCTCACCGTTCCGGTGAGCTGTTCACTCGGGAGAGGCGGGATCGTCGCCCACGAGGGCGGCGGGGCCCCGGGCCAGCAGGTCGAGATCGAGCACCGGCTCGCCGGCGCCGGCCGGCCCCGCCCCGGCGATGACCTCCAGGATCTCGTCGCCCACCAGCTCGTCGCGAGCGAGCAGGGCGTCGCGCAGGGCCTCCACCAGGTGGCGGTTGGCCTCCAGCATGGCGGCCACGTCGGCCTTGGCCCGCTCCAGGATCGCCTCCAGGGCGTCGCGGCTGCGGTCGGCGGACAGCACCTTGGTGACCACGTTGGCGCCCGGGGCGCCCTGGGCGGCGTCCAGCGAGACCAGCGAGCCCCCCAGGCCCAGCGACCCCACCATGGAGGAGGCCAGCCGGGTGGCGGCGTCGAGGTCGCCGCTCGGGCCCGTGCCCGACTCGCCGAAGAACAGCTCCTCGGCCACCATGCCGCCGAAGGCGATCTCGATGAGGGCGACGATCTCCGAGCGGGTGCGCAGGAAGCGCTCCTCGGTCTCGGAGTGGGAGAGCAGGCCGAGGGCCGAGCCCCGCTTGATGATCGACAGCACCTCGAGCTTGCGGCCCTTGCCGACCAGGTGGGCCACGGTGGCGTGGCCGGCCTCGTGGGTGGCGATGGTGCGGCGCTCGGCCTCGGTGTACTCGACGGGGTGCTTGAGGCCCAGCTCCTCGGTCATCCGGGCCTGCTGGAGGTCGTCCCAGTCGAGGGCGTCGGCGCCCCGCCGCAGGGCCCACACCAACGCCTCGTCGAGCAGGTGCTCGATCATCACCGGCGAGTAGCCGAAGGTCATGGCCGCCAGGGCGTCGCGCACGTCGGGGTCGTCCAGGGCGGGGACGTGGGCCTTCCTCCCCAGGTAGTAGTCGATGATCTCCCGGCGCCCCCCGCGCCCGGGCAGGTCGAAGTGGATCGACCGGTCGAACCTCCCGGGGCGCAGGAGGGCGGGGTCGAGGTCGGCGGCCCGGTTGGTGGCGCCGATGACGAGGATGTTGGCGGGCAGGGCGCCGGGCTTGCGCACCTGGCGGCCGGCCGGCAGCCAGCGGTTGGCCTGGTCGACGAACCAGCCGGCCAGGCGACGGCCGGCGGGCGGGGTGTCGAAGGACTGGAGCTGGATCAGCAGCTCGTTGACCACGCCGGTGATGCCCTCCCGGCCCGACGAGCCGCCCATGCCGGTGCGGGCGCCGCCGATGGCGTCGATCTCCTCGATGAAGCCGATGGCGCCGCCCTCCCGCCGGGCGTAGGTGCGCAGGGCCTTGAAGTAGGTGCGGATCTTGCGGTTGGTCTGGCCGTAGTACATGGACTGGAAGGCCGACGAGGACACGAAAAGGAACGGCACCCCCGCCTCCCGGGCCATGGCCTTGGCCATATAGGTCTTGCCCGTGCCCGGTGGGCCCTCGAACAGGATGGCCCGCCGGGGCGTGCCCCCCATGCGCTCCTTGAAGGTGCGGTGGGCCAGGAACAGGTTGAGCGTGCGCACCACCTCCTCCACGACCACGCCGGCGCCCTTCACGTCGTCCAGGGAGACGTCGATCTCGGCCGGCCGGAACAGCACGTGGGGCGACCGGCCGGCGCCCAGCAGGGGCAGGGCGATCACCAGGACCAGCACCACGATCAGGATCAGCCCGGGGAGCAGCTCGGGCGGGACGGGGACGTCGGGCAGCCCGGGGCGCACCGGGTCGCCGTCGACCAGCCGGGCCCACATCCACGCCGCCACCGGGGCCAGCACCAGGGCGGCGCGGCCCAGCCGCCGCCGCCGGGAGCGCTCCCGGGAGACGGCCACGTCGGCCAGGCCGGTGCGGAGCACGTCCGCCTGCCCGAGGCTGCTGAGTTCCACGTTCGCCGTCCTTCGCCGTTCCGCCGGGGTGACTAGTCAACCACTGTACGCGGTTCCGCTAGCCACGAACAGCGCGACTTTCTCCCCTTCGCCCCTCTTCAATGCAGGGCTTGGGCGCGGCCGGCGGGCGCCGCCCGGCCTCAGCCGGCCGTGCGCAGGCCCCAGTACGGGCGGCGGCCGCACGGGATGGCGCCCCGGCCAGGGTTGGTCCGGTCCCGCTCCGACACGATGGGCTCGGCCACGCCCCAGTCGGCCGCCACCGCCGGGTCGTCCCACGCCAGGCCCAGCTCGTCGGCGGCGTTGTAGTAGCCGTCGACCAGGTAGGTGAGCGTGAGGTCGGTGAGGGCGGCGAAGCCGTGGGCCACGCCCGGGGGGATGAAGACCCCCGCCTCGCCGTCGCCGTCGAGGTCGAGGGCCAGGGTGGCGCCGTCGGTGGGCGAGCCCTCGCGCAGGTCGTGGAGCACCACCCGGGCCCGGCCCCGGGTGAGGTACCAGTAGTCCGCCTGGTGCAGGTGGTAGTGCAGGCCGACCAGGGCGCCGGCCTGCTTCTCGGAGCGGTTGGCCTGCACCATCTCCCGGCCGGCGGGGAACCACGACCGGCGGTAGGTCTCCACGAAGCGCCCCCGCTCGTCGCCGTGCACGTCGGGGTGGACGACCACCACGCCGTCGATGGCGGCGGACGGGACGATGGTGGGCACGGCGTCGGACAGTAGTGGGAGCGACCCGGGCGCGGCGCGGGCCGACGGGGGGCACGGGCGGGGCTACCGCCGGCGGGCGCCCGCCGTGGCCCGGGCGGCGGCGACCAGGGCCACGCCGGCGGCGGCGCCCAGCGCCGCCGACCACGG
>JBKHXC010000484.1:0-3581 GCA_046566225.1 Acidimicrobiia bacterium | reverse complement strand
GCCTCCGGGGTCAGAGGTGGGGGAAGAAGAGGTCGATCTCCCGCTTGGCCGACTCCTCGGAATCCGAGCCGTGGACAAGGTTCTCGGTGAGCACGACGCCCAGGTCGCCGCGGATGGTGCCGGGGGCGGCGTCTTTGGGGTCGGTGGCGCCCATGAGGGTGCGGACGACCCTCCAGGTGTCGCCCGGCCCCTCCACGACCAGGAGCAGGGCCGGCGAGCGGGTGATGAAGGCCACCAGCTCCTCGAAGAACGGCTTGCCGGCGTGCTCGGCGTAGTGGCGGCCGGCCAGGTCGGCGTCGAGGCGCCGGAGCTCGGCGGCGACCAGCGTGAGCCCCTTGCGCTCCAGACGGGCGACGATCTCGCCCACCAGGCCGCGTTCCACGGCGTCGGGCTTGACGATGACGAGGGTGCGGTCCATAGGGCGGCCGACCCTACTGCTTCGACCTCATTCGTTCGCTTCGCTCACTCCATTCGGTCGAGTCGGATCGTGCTCCGGCGGGCGAGCGGAGCTCGCGCCGCCTCCGCCCCGTCCTTTCTGGGCCCGCAGCCGTGGAGGCCGCCTGCGGCGGCCAGTGCGGCCACGGACCTCCGCCGCCGCGAACCGGGCGAAGGCTGGCGGCCAGAAACTACTGCCCGGCCCGGCGCCGCAGCACGGTGCGGGCCGCCCCGACGACGTAGAGCGAGCCGGTGACCAGCACCAGGTCGTCGGGGCGGGCGGCGGCCAGGGCGGCCTCGACGGCGTCGGGCACCGAGGGGGCGTCGACCGCGTCCATGCCCAGGGCGCGGGCGGCGGCGGCCACGTCGGCCGCCGGCAGGGAGCGGGGCGACGGCGCCGGGCAGGCCACGACCAGCCGGGCGGGGCCCAGCGCCTCCAGGATCTCGGCCGGCCGCCGCCCCCGAAGCATCCCGGCCACCAGCACCCGCTCCCGGCCGGCGCCGAACGCCTCCGACACGGCCGGCCCCACCACCCGGGCGCCGGCCACGTTGTGGGCGCCGTCGAGGACCACCAGGGGCCGGCGGCCGAGGACCTCCATCCGTCCCGGCAGGCGCAGCGAGGCGAACGCCTCGGCGACCACGTCACCCGGCAGCGGTGCGTCGAAGAACGCCTCGGCGGCGGCCAGGGCGGCGGCGGCGTTGTCGCCCTGGTGGGCGCCGTGGACCGGCAGGTACACGTCCTCGTAGGTGGCCGAGGGCGTGCGCAGCGTGAGCAGGCGACCGCCGTGGGCGACCCGGTTGGCGGTGGCCGCGAAGTCGTCGCCCCGGGCCAGGACCCGGCCCGCCGGCGCCTCCCGGAACACGGCGGCCAGCTCCGGGTCGGTCTCGCCCAGCACCAGCGTGCTGCCCGGCTTGACGATGCCGGCCTTCTCCCGGGCGATGTCGGCCTCCGTCGGCCCGATCACCTCGGCGTGGTCCAGGCTGACGTTGGTCACCACGGCGACCACGCCGTCGGCCACGTTGGTGGCGTCCCAGGACCCGCCCATGCCCACCTCCACCACGGCGGCGTCGACGGCCACGTCGGCGAACCACCGGAAGGCGGCGGCGGTGAGGATCTCGAACCGGGACGGGCGCTCGCCCACCAGCGGCTCCAGGGCCGCCACCGCGCCCAGCATCTCGGCCAGCACCGGGTCGGGGACGGGCTCGAACTCCAGGTGGCCGCCCGCCGCCCGCCGCCCGCCGCCGGCGGGGGGATGGCCCCCGTTCCACGCCATGCGCTCGTTCACCCGCTCCAGGTCGGGGCTGGTGTACGCCCCCACCGACAGGCCCCGGGCGGCCAGCAGGGCGGCGATCATCCGGGTGGTGGACCCCTTCCCGTTGGTCCCCGTCAGGTGGATGACGGGAGCCGCCGCCTGGGGGTCGCCCAGCAGGGCGGCCAGGCGGCGCATGCGGTCGAGGGTCGGCCGGGCCCGCCCCACCCCCGAGGCCTCCAGGTTGACGTGCTCGTCGAGCCAGGCGAGGGCGTCGTCGTAGGCCCACGCCGCCGAGGCGCTCACCCGCCGACGAAGGGGGCGGCCAGGGCCCGCAGGCGGGGGGCGGATGCCGGAGGGACGCCCCGGGCGGCGGCAGCCGCCAGCAGCCCCAGGGCGGCCGCCGGCTGGCCGGCGTCCACGGCGGCGGCGCACGCCTCGGCCAGGCGGTCCACGTCGGAGTCGCCGGCCGGCACGGCGGCCAGGCGGTCCACCAGGTCGCGCCCCTGCCCCGGGTCCAGGCCGCCGCACAGCAGGGCCGCCCGGGCGGCGCCGACGCCCTCCGCCTCCACCAGGGCGGCCGCGTCGGCCGCCACGTCGGCCGCCCCGCCGGCGCCCCCCGCCGCCCCCGTGGCGGGCGTCACGACCACCTCGGCGAACGACGCCTCCCCCGCCAGGCGCACTCCCAGGGCGGCCATCGCCAGCACGTCGGCCAGCCGGCCGGCGGGCACCACGAGCACCGCCCCGCCGGGGTCGTCCCCCCGCCGCCCGCCGTCGGGCCAGCCCGAGCGCCAGACGGGCCACATGCACGACACGAACCGGGCGTCGAGCACGTCGGCCTCGGGCACCAGCTCGCCCATGCACCGCCGGCACGAGGGGGCGGCGTCGACCGACACGTCGGGGGAGCGGCAGTCGCCGCAGCGGGCGACGGGGACGCGCTGGCCGGCCCACGTCTGGCGGGTCAGGCACCAGTCCTCGGAGCCGCCGGCGATGGCGACCATCTCGTCGCGGGCGGCGGGGGGCCACACCGCCAGGCGGCCCTCGCGCACCAGGTCGGCGGCGGCCACCTCCAGGTCGGCGAGGGCGAGGAACCAGTGCCGCCCGAGGACGGGGACGAGCACGCTGCGGCAGGCGGCGCAGCGGCGCACCGGCTCGACCGCCGGCTCCACCCCCGCCACCGCTCCCTCGGCGGCCAGCAGCCGCCGGGCGGCGGACCGGGCCGCGTGGCGGGCCAGCCCGTCCAGCGGCCCGCCCGCCCGGACGATGCCGGTGGCGTCCACCACAGCGGCGGGGGCGAGGCCGTGCCGGCGGGCGCGGTCGAGGTCGGCGGCGTCGTGGGCGGGCGCGACCAGCGCCGGACCGGCCACGGTCGGATCGGCGACCACGGGCACGACCGCCCCGGCCACCGGCACGGCGACCGTGCGCCCGGCCGCCGGGTGGCCCTCGGGCACGGCCACGGCGACCACGCCGGGGACCAGCTCGGGAGCGGCGCAGCGCACGTCGACCCATCCGACGGCGTCGTCGCCGTCCAGCACGGCCAGGCGCAGGACGAGCGCCTCCCCCTCCACCTCGCCCGGGAGGGCATCGGGGCCGGCGGCCACCGTGGCGCAGCGCGGGCAGACGTCCATCACCCGCTCCGCCTCCACCACGGCGCCGGCCTCGAACAGGCGCACGAAGGCCACGCACGCCGCCCGGGCGGCGTCGCGGCCGGCCCCGGCGGCGGCGTCGGCGTCGACCTCGACGGCCAGCGACGCCGCCGAGGCGGCCAGGCCGGCGCGGGCGGCGTCCTCGAACCGGGCGGCCCGGGCGGCGAAGCCGTCGCGGCCCAGCGCCGCCTTGTCGAGCCCCTCCCGGCGCACCTCCTCCTCGACGGCCAGCTCGTGCGCCAGCCCACCG
>JBKHXC010000483.1:0-2390 GCA_046566225.1 Acidimicrobiia bacterium | reverse complement strand
GTGGCGGCGGGCCAGGTCGGCCAGCGACGCGGCGAGGGCGGCCACGTCCAGCGGGCCCCGGAAGCGGCGCACCAGGCACGGCAGGTTGAAGCTGCCCGGCGCCAGCTGCTCGTGCCACAGCATGGGCTCCTGGGACACGGCGGCCGGCGCCTCGGCCGCGGCCGGGGCGGCGGGCGCCGGGCGGGGGCCGGCGACGACGGCGAGCGGCGACGCCGGGAAGGCGCGGGCCAGGGCGGCGGCCAGCGCGGGGCCCGGCTGATCGTCGAGCAGGATGCGGGTCACCGCCGGCGGTGGGCCCCGGCGGTCGCCGGCGGAGGCGACCAGGGCGGCGGCGAGGGGAGGTGACAGGCCCAGCTCCGCCGGGCCGTGGTCGGCCAGCGCCGCCTCCAGCCGGCCGGGCACGAGGGGCGGGACGGCCACCACCGGGCCGCCCGACGACGCCGCCGCGGCCGCCGCGGCCAGGGCGAAGCGGCTGCCCGCCGTGCCCGGCGCCCACCCGTGCACCAGGGTCCCGCCCACCGCCGGCGCCGGGCCGGCCGCCACCCGGGCGTGGGTCCGTGCCTCGGGCGCCGGCCGGGCCAGGGGCAGCGGGCGGTAGAGCAGCTCGGCCACCTCACCGGGCGGCGGCGGGGACGGCAGCTCGGCCCCGGCGCCGCCGCCCGCCTCCAGCTCGGCCGCCGTCGCCCACCACCCGCCGGCGGCGGGGACGGCCAGGTGGGGCGGGCCCAGCCCGGCCGCCGCCCGGGCGTGGGCCACCGCCCGGCGGGCGTCGGCCGGCGCCGCCCCGGGCGACACCAGCACGGCCACCGCGCCGGCCCGGCGCACCCCCAGGTGGCACACGGCGAAGTCGGGCCAGGCCGGCGTGTCGAAGCGCAGGGCGACCCGGTCGCCGGGCCGGACGCCGCGGGCGACCAGGGCCCGGGCCACCGCCCAGGCCCGCCCGTCCCACTCGGCGAAGGCCAGGGCGGCCCCGCCGTGGACGGCCACGGCCACCGCCGAGGGGGCGCCCGCCGCCGCCCCGGCCACCCCGTCGCCCGCCGCCGGGGACCGCGCCGCCGCCGGCCCGGCTCGGTCTCGCGACATCGGCCGCAGCGTAGGCCGACCGGGCCCAGGAGGTCCTGGACCGCTGACCGTGGCCGCGTTCGCAGCGACAGGGTCCGTGGCCGCACTCGCCGCCGTAGGCGGCCTGAGGTCGAAGCTACGGTCCGAGCGTGCGTGTGCTCGCCACCTGTGTGCCCGGCTATGGGCACCTCCACCCCATGGTCCCGCTGGCCCTGGCCCTGGGCGGCGCCGGCCACCAGGTGGCCTTGGCCACCGAGGAGCGCTTCTGCCGGCGGGTCGAGCAGGTCGGGCTGCCCGCCATCCCCGCCGGGATGGGCCCGGGGAAGGTGTTCGAGCGCACGCTCGCCCTGCCCGGCGTCGCTCCCCCCGGCCCCGACCACGCCGCCCGCTTCGGCGCCCAGATGTTCGCCGCCGTGGCGGCGCCCGCCAAGGTCCCCGACCTCGTCGAGGCCGTGGGCCGGTGGCGGCCCGACCTGGTGGTCACCGACGTGACGGACTTCGCCGGGCCGGTGGCGGCCGCCGTGGCCGGGGTCCCCTGCGTCGCCCACGGCCTGGGTCCCCTGTTCCCCATGGAGCTGTTCGAGGCGGCCGAGGAGCTGGTGGCGCCGACGTGGCGGGCGTGGCGGCAGGAGCCGAGGCCGCTGGGGGGCATGTTCGACGCCGCCTACCTCGACACCTGCCCGCCCAGCCTCCGGCCGGGCGACGCCGGGCGGGTCTCGACCGTCACCCGCCCCCTCCGCCCGGTGCCGTTCGACGCCCTGCCCGGCGAGTCCCTGCCGCCGTGGGCCGACGGCCTCGGCGCCCGGCCGGTGGTGTACGTCACCCTGGGCACGGTCGAGAACGAGGCGCCCGGCGTGCTGGAGGCGGCGGTGGAGGGCCTGCGCGACGAGCCGGTCGACCTGGTGGTCACCGTCGGCCCCAGCCGCGACCCCGACGAGCTCGGCCCCCAGCCCGCCCACGTGCACGTGGAGCGCTACGTGCCCCAGTCGCTGCTGCTCCCCCGCTGCGAGGTGGTGGTGGCCCACGGCGGGTCGGGCACCATGCTCGCCGCCCTCGCCCTGGGGCTGCCCCTGCTGCTCCTCCCCCAGGGGGCCAACCAGTTCGCCAACGCCGAGCGGTGCGCGGCGCTGGGCGTCGCCGTCTGCCTGGCGCCCGCCGAGGTGGGGCCCGAGGCGGTGCGCCGGGCGGTGCGGCGGCTGCGGGAGGACCCGTCGTACCGGTCGGGGGCCGGCGCGGTGGCCGCCGAGATCGCCGCCATGCCCCCGCCCGGCGACATGGTGGCCGACCTGGTGGCCCTGGCGGCGGCGGGCCGCCCGCCGGGCGGAGGC
>JBKHXC010000482.1:0-6456 GCA_046566225.1 Acidimicrobiia bacterium | reverse complement strand
TGCCCACCAGGAAGCCCACCCGCCACCCCGCCATCGAGAACGACTTGGTGAGGGTGTAGAGCTCGACGGCCACGTCCTTGGCGCCCGGCACCTGGAGGATCGACGGCGGCTGGTAGCCGTCGAAGGCGGTGTCCGAGTAGGCGAAGTCGTGGACGAGCACGACGTCGTGCTCGCGGGCGAAGTCCACGATGCGCCCCATCCACGCCAGGTCGACGCAGGCCGTGGTGGGGGTGTGGGGGAACGACAGCACGATCACCCGGGGCTTGGGCCACTGGTTCTCCCACGCCTCGACCAGGTTGGCGAAGAAGTCCTGGTCGGGGCCGACCCTGATCTGCTGCACCTCCGCGCCGGCGAACAGGGCGGCGTAGACGTGGATGGGGTACGACGGCGACGGCACGAACGCCGAGTCCCCGGGGCCGAGGAGGACCCACATGAGGTGGGACAGCCCCTCCTTGGCCCCGATGGTGGTGACCACCTCGGTGTCGGGGTCGAGCTCGACGCCGAAGCGGCGCAGGTACAGGTCGGCCACGGCCAGGCGCAGCTTGGGGATGCCCTTGGACGACGAGTAGCGGTGGTTGCGCGGGTTGCGCACGGCCTCGGCCAGCTTCTCCACGGCCACGTCGGGCGAGGGGATGTCGGGGTTGCCGAACCCCAGGTCGATGACGTCGTCGCCCTGCCGGCGGGCCTCCACCTTCAGCTCGTTGATGACGGTGAAGACGTAGGGCGGCAGCCCGTTGATCCGCCTGAACTCCATCGGGTCAGTCTACGAGGGCGCCGGCGGCCGCCGCGAGGGCCTCCACCGCCTCCGGCCACGGCGCCCCCAGGGGGGCCACGACCGCCCAGCCGGCGCCGGCGGCGGCCACCGCCCGCAGCCGCTCGCCGAGGGCGCCGGGTGGGGCGGCGGCCAGGTCGAGCTGGCCGGCCCAGGTGACGGGCTGGGAGGCGGCCGCCGCCGCCACCGCCTCGTCGGGGGCGCCCCACAGGTTCAGGGCGTCGGCCTCCCGGCGGGCCACGGCGGCGACGGCGGCCGACCGGCCGCCGGCCCAGGTGGTCACGCCGTCGGCCCGCAGGCGCCGGCAGAGGGCGGCGAGGGACTCCAGGCGCGCCGGGCGGGGGGGGAAGGGCGCCCCGTAGGCCCGGTTCTCGGCCCGGCTCTGGTGGTCGCCGATCCCCAGGCCGGCGACCAGCCGGGGTCCGGCGATG
This sequence comes from Acidimicrobiia bacterium, assembly GCA_046566225.1. Taxonomy (GTDB): domain Bacteria; phylum Actinomycetota; class Acidimicrobiia; order Acidimicrobiales; genus DATLFN01. The sequence goes on along the minus strand of JBKHXC010000482.1, from coordinate 5,253 downwards.
CGGGCGAGCGACGACAGGGCGTGGGCCAGCACGGCGTCGGGCGCCACCCCGACCCGGGCGACCAGCGTGCCCACCGCCACCGTGGTCGTCTCCGCCGCCAGGGCGGCGGCCAGGGGCAGGCCGGCCAGGGCGGGACGCGAGGGCTGGCCCAGCGGCCACAGGTGGTCGAACACGAACACCCCGTCGAGGCCGGCCTCCTCGGCCCGCCGGGCGGCGTCGACGGCGGGGGCGGCGTCGTCGCGGAACTGGGGCAGCGTGATGCCGACCCTCACCGCCCCCCTCCCCGGCTTCTGGTATCGGGAACGGACCCTGGAGGGTCCCGTTCCGCGACCAGAGCGGCGACGGGTGTCACGGCGCCGGCTCGGCGCCGGCCAGGAGGGCGGCGCCGATGGCGCCCGCCCGCTCGCCCAGGGCGGCGGCGACGATGGCCACCGGCGGGCGGTGGGCGCCGCCCAGCACCATCTCGGTGAAGGCGCGCCGCACCGGGTCGAGCAGCGTGCGGCCCGCCCCCACCAGCCCGCCGCCCAGCACGATCACCGCCGGGTCGAACACGTTGGCCAGGTTGACCAGCCCCAGGGCCACCGACCGGGCGAAGGCCTCCATGACCGCCAGGGCGGCGGCGTCCCCCTCGGCGGCGGCGGTGGTGGCGTGCTCGCCCCGCACGGCGCCGGGGTCGCCGCCGGCCAGCGCCGCCACGCGCCCGCCGGGACGGGCCAGCGCCTCCTGCCGGGCCAGCAGCCCGAGGGCGCTGCCCGAGGCCACCCGCTCCCAGCACCCGCGCTGGCCGCACGGGCACGGCGGCCCGTCGGGGTCGACGATCATGTGGCCGATCTCGCCGGCGAAGCCGTGGGCGCCCCGCACCACCCGCCCCCCAGCGACGACGCCGCCGCCGATGCCGGTGCCCAGGGTGACGAGCACGGCTTCCGTCGCTCCCCGGGCGGCGCCGGCGCGCACCTCGGCCCAGCCGGCGGCGGTGGCGTCGTTGTCGACCCGCACGGGCACGCCGGGGAACCGGGCCCTCAGCCCGCCCCGTACGTCGAGGTCGGCGACCCCGGCCAGGTTGGGGGCGAAGCGCAGCACGCCGGCGATGTCCACCAGCCCGGGGACGCCGACGCCGATGGCCGAGGCGGGGCCGAGGGCCGCAGCCGTCCCGGCCAGCGCCTCCAGCACGGCCGTCGCCCCCACCGGCGTCGCCACCCGGTGCTCGGCCACCGGCGTCCCGCCCTCGAGGGCGACGCCCAGGCACTTGGTGCCCCCCAGGTCGACGCCGACGAGCCGGCCCGGCGGGCTCAGAACCGCAGGAGGGCGCCGACCCGCCCGAGCACGTCGAGGTCGGCGTTGCCCACCGTGACCTCCACCCGGCACGACTGGGCCAGCGCCTCCTCGACCGCCTCCTCCACCACGTCGTCCACCCGGTGCATCGTCTCCGACGGGCACACCGGGCACGCCGGCCCCCGCACCGCCAGGTACCCGCACGACGGGCAGCGCCAGCCCGGCGCCTCGTACCCGTCGGAGACGAGCAGGGTCTCCACCCGGCGCTCGACCAGGGCGGCCAGCACCGGCGCCAGCCCCGCCACCCCGCCGTTGCCGGCTCCCACCGCGTCGCGCAGGCGGGCGACCAGCCGGGCCTCCTTCTCCCGCTCGACGCCGCGCTCGACCTCCAGGGCGGCCTCGACGATGACGGCGTCGGAGGCGTTCACGGCGACGTTGAGGCGGGCCGCGATGCGGCCCCGCAGGTAGGAGTGGAGCACCCGCTCCAGCTCCTTGGCGATCTCGTCGGGGGCGCCCAGGATCAGGTGGTCGTAGTCCTGGTCCTGGAACACCGAGAAGGCCACGTCGGCGGCCCGCTTCAGGTGCTGGTGGGCGATCTCGGCGCTGTGGTCGCGCACGTGGTCCTTGTCCCAGTCGCCCCGGTCGTCCTCGTGGCGGGGGAGCTGGTCGAACCACTCGCTCTTGTCCACCAGCTCGCCCAGCTCGAACACGAACATGCGGGCCCGCTGCTTGTCGGCCAGGAGCACGCCGAACCGCTCGTTCTCGTCCAGCACGGCCTCGAGCTGGCGGATGTGGGGCGTGGTGTTCACCACCACGGCGTTGCGGACGGGGACGGGCAGCTCCACGACCTGCCACAGGCCGCCGCCGGCGCAGGAGAACAGGGCGATGCCCCGGGTGCGGCTGCGGTCGATCCCGGCCTTGACGTGGGCCTCCACCCGGCGGAGGTCGGCCGCGGCCGACGGGTGCCGCTCGCCGGCCTGGCGCACCAGGGCGTCGAGGCGGAGCTCGTAGTCCTTGGGGCGCACGTAGCGGCGGCCGTCCACGTCGAGGTACAGCGACACGACCGGGTCGTCACCTCCCTTGAACGACGCAAGCGAGCGGACGACGTCCTGGCTGAGTGCGGCCACGCCACCTCCGTGTCGGGTTCGGTCCACGGCCAACGCGGATGGTAGTCCCGTGGAGGCGGCCCGCAGGCCCCGGGCGCCCTACCGGGAGCCGGCCGGTGGCCGGGGAGGGCCGGGGCGGCGGCGGGGACCGGCGGGGAGGGAACGGGCGGGGAAGGGCCCGTGGCGCGCCCCCCACAGCCCGGCCAGCCCCTGGCCCCACACGGGGGCGAGGATCCCGAACGCCAGGCTGGTGTTGGGCCGCACGGCGGCGGTGGCCACGGCCACGACCACCTCGACGGCCAGCGAGCCGAGCAGCAGCCGGCGCACCCGGGGCGGGGCGCCGTCGACGAAGAAGACCCCGGCCAGGTGCACCACCTCGGTGCGGCTCCGGCCGGCGGCCCGGACCAGGGCGGCGACGAAGGCGGCGCTGCCCCCGGCGAAGAGGGTGACGGCCACCGCCAGGGCGACGACGGCGGCGCCGGGCACGGCGGCGGCGAGGACGGCGGTCGCCGTGAAGGCCGCCGTGCCGCCCACCGACGCCGCCACGATGCCCTCGCCCCGGGCGGGGGGCCCCGGCTGGCCGGGGCCGGCGGTGGTCACCGCTCCAGCCCCGACAGCACGGCGTCGAGGCGTCCGGCCAGCACGTCGTAGTCGAAGCGCTCCACCGCCCGCCGCCGGGCCGCCTCGCCCAGGGCCCGCCGGCGCCCGGCGTCGTCGAGGAGGGCGGCGATGGCGTCGGCGACGGCGACGGGGTCCGACGGGCGGGCCACGACGATGCCCGTCTCGCCGTCCGCCACCGCCTCGGCGGCGCCGCCGCTGTCCCCCGCCACCTGGGCCACGCCGCACGCCGCCGCCTCCAGGAACACGATGCCGAAGCCTTCCTGCTCCAGGCCCCCCCACCTCGACCGGCACGGCGCGGCGAACACGTCGGCGCAGCCGTAGGCGGCGGGCAGGACGGCGTCGGGGACGCGGCCGAGGAACCGCACCGGCGCCCGGCGGTCGGCGGCCAGCCGGCGGAGCCGGCGCAGGTCCCGGCCGGCACCGGCCACGGCGACGACCAGCCGGGGGCGCCCGGGCGCCAGGCGGGCGGCGGCCCGCACCAGGGTGTCCATGCCCTTGCGGGGCACCAGGCGGCCCACCCCGAGCACGACGTCGGCGTCGGGCGGCAGGCCCAGGCCGGCACGGGCCCGGGCCCGCTCCTCCGCGGCCAGGGGGACGAAGCGCCCGGCGTCGACGCCGGGCGGCACCACGGTGACCGGCGGCATCCGGCCGCCCGCCGCCCGCCGGGCCTCGGCCGCCGGGTAGCCGCCGGCGGCGACGACGTGGGCGGCGCCGGCCAGCACCCGGGCGAGGGCGGCCCGGGCTGCCGGCAGGCGCCCGGGGACGGTGACCTCGGCTCCGTGGAGGACGAGCACGTAGGCAAGCCCGAGGTGGGGCCCGATCAGGCCCAGGGGCAGGGCCGGGTCGACCACGACCACGGTGGCGCCCGTCACCGCCGCCAGGCGGCGGACGTGGCGCACGACGGAGGGGGTGGGCAGCACGACCGACGCCCACAGCCGCTCGACGCGGAAGGGCTGGGCGGCGTCGAAGGCGGCGGCGGCGGGATGGGCGGCGGTCAGCACGGTGACCCGCTCGGGGGGCAGCCGGCGCCACAGCTCCCACAGGTAGCTCTGGATCCCGCCGACCTTGGGGGGGAAGTCGTTGGTGACCAGGAGGTGCCCCACCTCAGCCGCCGGAACCGGCGGCGGCGAGGAGGTCCGGGCGACCGAGGCGGCCGGCGGCCCACGCCGCGTGCTCGCGCACGATGTCGTCGCCGCTGGCCAGGGCGGCGCGCATGGCGGCGAGCACGCGCGGCGAGCGGCCGTCGCCCACGTTGCCCAGGGCCACCAGGGCGTTTCGGCGCAGGTACCGGGGTTGGCGGCGGGGCACGTACCAGCGGCCGAAGCGGGCCAGCAGCTCGTCGTCGCCCGCCTCCAGCACCTCCACCAGCGGCACCCACGCCTCGTCGCCGGCCCGCGCCGGGGGAGGGGGCGAGGCCCGCTCGGCGACCCGGTTCTCGGGGCACGCCGCCTGGCAGTCGTCGCAGCCGTAGATGCGGTCGCCCAGGGCCTCGCGGTGCTCGGGCGGGAAGGAGCCGGGCGCCTCCAGCAGCCAGGCCAGGCACCGGCGGGCGTCGAGCAGGCCGGGGGCGACGAGGGCGCCGGTGGGGCACGCCGGCAGGCAGCGGGCGCACGGGCCGCAGCCGTCGGCGGCGGGAGCGGGCGACGGCGGCAGCGGGGCGTCGGTCACCACCGATCCCAGCACGAACCACGAGCCCCGGCCGGGGAGCAGCAGGTTGGCGTTCTTCCCGTACCATCCCAGCCCCGCCCGGTAGGCCGCCTCCCGGTCCACCAGGGCGTTGTCGTCGGCCAGCACCCGGGCCCTCCAGCCCTCGGCCCGCAGGGCGCCGGCGGCGGCCTCCAGCGCGTCGCGAAGCGGTGGGTAGGGGTCGTCCCACGAGTAGCGCGCCACCCGTCCCAGCGGGCCGGCCTCGGCCGGCGGGGGGGCCGGCTCGGCCCGCCGGTAGGACCGGGCGCCGACCACCAGGGCGCGGGCGCCGGGGAGGGCCCGGCCCGGGTCGGTGGAGCGGGCCGGGTCGCCGTAGGTGAAGTGCATGCCCCCGTGGAGCCCGGCCTCCTTGCGCTCGACCAGGGCGCGGTGGGTGGAGTCGAACGGCTCGGCCGGCGCCACCCCGCCGGCGTCGAGGCCGGCCCGGCGGCCGGCGCCCAGCACGGCGGCGGCGAGCGGGGCCGGGTCGGGGGGCACCGCCCCATGCTGGCAGCGGTGCGGCCGGCGGCCCAACCGCCGCCGGTCAGCCCGGGCGCGGCCGGCGCCC
>JBKHXC010000481.1:0-1762 GCA_046566225.1 Acidimicrobiia bacterium | reverse complement strand
CGGCCCCCGCGGCCAGCGCCCCCTGGGGCGTCGAGGTGCGCCGCTGGTCGTCGCGGCTGGTCCCCGCCGGGCGGATACCGGGGACCACGGTGACCAGGCGGGGCGCCAGGAGCTTGGCCTCCTTGATGTCGCTCGCCGCGCAGACGATCCCCCGGCAGCCCGACTCGACCGCCGTCTGCACCCGCTTGCCCACGACGTGGGGCGGCGCCTCGTCGTCGCTGGTGAGCACGGTGACCGCCAGGGCCACCGGCGGGGGCAGCCCGGCGTTGCCGGCCCCGTTGGCCAGCCCCTCCACGCCGGCCCGCAGCATGGGCGAGCCGCCCGCCGCGTGGAGGGTCAGGTAGCCGGCCCCCACCGCGCCGACCACGTGGGCGGCCCGGCGCACGGTGGTCGGGATGTCGTGCAGCTTGAGGTCGAGGAACACCCGGTAGCCGCACTCCATCATCTCCACCACCGCGTCGGGCCCGGCGGCGGTGAACAGCTCCAGGCCGACCTTGGCCACGCCGAACCACGGGCGCACCTCCTTGGCGATGCGGGTGGCCTCGACCAGGTCGTCCACGTCCAGGGCGATGGCCAGCCGGTTGCGCACGTCGGCGTCTCGCCGGGGAAGGGTCTCAACCTGGGTCATGGCTGGCTCCGATCAGCTCGTCGAGTCGGGAGACATTGTGCCGCCGGCACCACGCCCGCAGCTCCTGGAGGACGCGAGGCGCGGCCCGGGGGTCGGCGAAGGTCGCCGTGCCGACCTGCACCGCCGCCGCCCCGGCCACCAGCATCTCGGCCGCGTCCTCCCCCGACGCCACGCCGCCCACGCCCACGATGGGCGCGTCGGGGAACGCCGCCCGGCACTCGTACACCGCCCGCACCGCCACCGGGCGGATGGCCGGCCCCGACAGGCCGCCGCCGCCGGCGCCCAGCACGGGGGCACGCGTCACCGGGTCGATGGCCATGCCCATCACGGTGTTGACCAGGGTGAGGGCCTGCGCCCCCCCGTCCAGGGCGGCGGCGGCGACGGCGGTCAGGTCGGTCACGTTCGGGCTCAGCTTGGCCCACACCGGCCGGCCGCAGGCGGACGCCGCCGCCACCGCCTCGCGGGTGGCCGAGGGCGAGTGGGCGAACACGGCCCGCCGCTCCTCCACGTTGGGGCAGGAGAGGTTGACCTCCACGGCGACGACACCGGCCGGCGCACCCGCCAGCATGGCGGCCGCCTTGCCGTACCCCTCCACCGACGTCCCCCAGATCGACGCCACCACCCGCGCCCCGGTGGCCAGCAGGGCAGGCAGGTCGCGCTCCAGCCACGCCTCCACCCCCGGCCCCTGGAGCCCGACGCTGTTGAGCATCCCGGCCGCCGTCTCGTGCACCCTCGGCGCCGGGTTCCCCGGCCACGGCCCGGCCGACAGCGACTTCACCACCACGGCGCCCAGGGAGGCGAGGTCGAAGTAGGCCCCGAGCTCGGCCCCGTGGCCCGAGGTCCCCGAGGCGGTGAGCACCGGGTTGGGCAGGGACACCGACCCCAGCCGGGTGGAGAGGTCCACCGGCGCCACCTGCCCCGGTCCCCTCACCCGCCGCTCTCCGCGCAGGCTGGCCGCTCCGCCGCCGGCCGGAGCACGATCGGCTCGGCGAGCGACCTCCGGTTGCGAGCCGACCTCACAGACCCCCCATCGCCCCTGGCGGGGCCGCCTGCGAACGACGAGAATCGCCGGCGGCCGCTCCCCGCCGCCGAAGGCGGCCCCCCCGGCTGCCGGCCGGGAGGACAGGGCGGAGG
>JBKHXC010000480.1:0-1689 GCA_046566225.1 Acidimicrobiia bacterium | reverse complement strand
GTCACGGGTCCGCCGGCGAGCCACCCGAGCACCAGGCCGGCCAGGACCAACCCCAACCACCCGCCGGCCCACTGCTGGGCGGGCCCGGCCACGCCACCATCGGCCAGCCTGACGGCGAGCCAGGTCGGTCGGCCGGTCGGTGCTGGCCGCCGGACCAGCGTGGCCAGCCGAACCCGTGCCGGTGCCGCCCGCCACGCCTCACCGGCCGCCACGCCGGCCCAGACGGCTGCTGCCGCCAGCCCTCCGGCCACCAGGCTCCGGGTCATGCTGCGGCCAGCGGAGCCGGGCGGCGGGCGCCTCGGCGAGCGCTCGCCACGATCCGCTCGCCGTCGGCCAGCAGGCGCACGGGCACCGAATCGGCCTCGGCGGTGGCGGCGCCCACCTCGGCCACCGCGGTGACCCGGCGGCTGCCGCCGGTCGCTCTGGTCACGTGGACGACGGCGTCGACGGCTGCCGCCAGCTGGGCCCGCACCGCCCCCAAGGGGAGGCCGACGCCGGCCAGCAGCACCAGCGTCTCGAGCCGCCGCAGCGCATCGGCCGGCCCGTTGGCGTGCACCGTGGCCAGGCACCCGGCGTGACCGGTGTTGAGGGCTTGGAGCAGGTCGAGCGCCTCGCCGCCCCGGACCTCACCGACGACCAGCCGGTCGGGCCGCAGCCGTAGGGCGCTGCGGACCAGGTCGCGCAGCGCCACCTCCCCCACGCCCTCGGCGTTCGGTGGGCGGGCCTCGAGGCGCAGGACGTGAGGCTGGGGGAGCCGCAGCTCGGCGGCGTCCTCGACCGTGACCACCCGCTCGGCCGGCGATGCGCAGCCGGCCAGTGCGTTGAGCAGGGTCGTCTTCCCGGCGCCGGTGCCGCCGGCGACGATCACGTTCCACCCGGCGGTGACCGCCGCGGCCAGCAGCTCGGCCACCGGCTCGCTGCACCACGCGGTGAGGGGCAGCGGCCGGACCGAGAAGCGGCGCACCGCCAGGCAGGGCCCGTCGACCGCCACCGGTGGCACCACCGCGTGGACCCGGGACCCGTCGGGCAGCCGGGCGTCGACCACCGGGCTCGACCGGTCGACCCGCAGGCCGAGAGGCGTGACGATCCGCTCGATCAGCAGCTCGACCTCGGGCCGGCGCAACCGCCGCCCGGTGGCCACCAGCACACCGCCGCGCTCGACCCACACCGACCCGTCGCCGTTGACCAGCAGGTCGGTGACACCCGGATCGCCGGCCAGGGCCGTGAGCGGTCCGAGGTCGACGGCTGCCGCGGGCGCCGCCGGCACCGGGCCGCTCACGCCGCTCGCCGCAGGGCTCGGGCCTGGTTGCGGGGGAGGCTGGCGCCCAGGAGGCCGGCGTCGACCCGCCGGGCCACGGCGGGGCCCCACGGCACGACGGCCACCGTCGGCACGCCCAGCGCGGCCTCGACGTCGGCCACGCCCAGGGAGCGACCGGGCTCGTCGACCAGCACCACCCCGCTCGGCCGCAGCGGGGCCGCAACGGCCCGGCGCAGGGCCAGGAAGCACGGCCGCAGGACCAGCAGCGACGCGGTGGCGGCCAGGGCCAGCTCGACCGCCGCACCGCCGCCCACCCCGTCCCCGCCCACCCCGTCCCCGCCCATCCCGCCCCCGATCACCCCGGCGTCGACCACCACGGCGCGCACCCCCGCCAGCGCCGCCGCCAGCGCCGGCCCCACCGCCGGATCCAG
>JBKHXC010000479.1:0-9087 GCA_046566225.1 Acidimicrobiia bacterium | reverse complement strand
CCGTCGTCGCCGTCGACGCGCACGTCGACGTACTCGAAGCGGTCGCCCATGCCGGCATTGTCCCGCAGGGGGGCGAGCGCCGCCTCAGCCGGCGGCGGCCGAGCCGGGTGGCTGGCCGGGGCGCCGGCCACCCTGGCGGGCCCGCAGGCGCAGCAAGCGGGCCAGGACCGGCGCCCGCCCTTCGACTGGGTCCGCGCCCGTGGTGGCGGGCGGGGGCGACGCCGCGCCCGACGCCGCCACCACCACGACGGTGGAACGCCCGGCCCGCTCGGCCAGCGCCCGGAGGGCGGCGGCGCGCCGCCCGGGAGGGGTCCCCACGTCCACCACCACCAGCGGGGCGCCGCCGCCGCCCGCGTCCTCGGCGGCCTGCACCCCCTCGGCGGCCCCGGCCCAGCGCCGGTGGGCGGCAGCCGCCTCGGCGTCCAGGGCGGCCACCTCCTCCAGGGCGCCGACCAGCTCGCCCGCCCGGCCCGGGGGGGCGCCGGGACCCGCCAGCGCCTCCCAGGCGGCGCGGGCCCGTACCAGCTCCCGCCGGCGGTGGGCCACCCCGGCCGCCCGAGCGTCCCAGTCCCTGGCCGCCGCCTCCCGGGCGTCGAGGGCGGCGAGGGTGCACAGGCCCAGCGAGCGCAGCGCCGCCCACCGTCGCCGGGCGGCGGCCCGGGAGCGGCGCACGTTGCCGGCGGCCATCGAGGCCACGATGCCCAGGGCGCCGAGGGGCAGGGCGGCGACGAGGCCGAACACCGGGTCGAGCGACGGGCTGGCCAGCCGGCCGGCCACGATGGCGCCGGCGCCCAGGTTGGCGGCGGTGAGCACGGCGTTGGCCCGGGGGGCGAGCGCCGCCCGCTCGACGCGCGCCAGGTCGGCCAGCACCTGCGCCTCCCGCGCCTCGTAGGCCGCCTCGGCGTCGAGGTGGGGGCGGGGACCGAGGGCGGCGCGGGCGGCACGCACGGAGGCGGTGGCGGGGTCCAACGCCTCCGCCGCCCGGCGCAGCTCGCCGGGCGCCACCGCGGCCAGCCCCGGGGGCAGCGCGGCGCGCGCCGCGGCGGCCCGCCCGGCGGCGGCGCGGGCCCGCTCGGCGGCGGCGGCGAGCGCCCGCCCCGGTCCCGCCACCGACGCCCGCCGGCGGCGGTCCAGCTCCGCCGTCGCCTCGGCGGTGGTGAACAGGCGGCGGGCGCCGAGGGAGCGGGCCACGGCGCCGGCGGCCGACCACGGGTCGGCGGCGGTCACCAGGTGCACGCCGGGCGGGGCAGGGACGGGCAGGTCGGCCGGCGACGCCAGCGCGTCCACGCCGGGCAGCTCCCCTGCCGTCATCGCGGCCGAAGGTAGCCAGCGGCGGGCGGCCGGTGGGGGATGCCCGGGGGCGGACGCGCTGGGCCACACTGGCGGGATGGGGCGGTTCCCGGCGCCAGTCCTGGCCATCGTGGCGGCGGTGGTGGCCGTCGTCCCGGGTTCGCCCCCGGCGACGGCCGCCGCTCCGGGGGACCCGCTGCCGGCCGTCCAGGCCGTGCTCGACGCCCGGGAGGACGCCCTGCGGCGGGGCGACCGGGAGTCGTACCTGGCCACCGTCGACCCCGAGGCGCCGGCGTCGTTCCGGGCCGCCCAGGCCCGCTCGTTCGACGGCCTGCGGTCGTTGCCGCTCGCCTCGTACTCGCTGACGGCGCGCGTCGACGACACCGGCGACCTGTCGGCGGCCGCCGCCGGCCGCTACGGCGGGGCCCGGGTGTTCCTCCCCGAGACCCGCCAGGCGTACCGCTTGGAGGGCTACGACGACCGGGACGCCGTCGACCAGCTGTGGTGGTCGTTCGTCGAGCGCGGGGGCCGCTGGTACGTCGGCGGCGACGCCGACCTGGAGTCCCTGGGCCTCGAGACCGACCTCCAGCCGTGGGACCTGGGCCCGCTGCGCCAGGAGCGGCGCGAGCGGGTGATCGTGCTCAGCCGGCCCGAGCAGGCCGAGCGGGCGGCGGCGCTGGCCGGCATCGCCGAGGAGGCCCTGGCCGCCTTCGCCGCCGTGTGGGACCAGCCGTGGGGCGGGCGGCTCACCCTGGTGCTCCCCGGCTCCCTGCAGGAGCTGGAGCGCCTGCTGGAGTCGACGGTGGACCTGGACAACTTCGTGGCCTTCGCCGGCTGGCGCGTGCTGCCCGACGCCGACTTCGCCGCCACCGCGCCCCGGGTGTTCGTGCAGGAGGCCCGCCTGGGCCGCTACGACCGGGCCGGGCAGGTGGAGACCATGGTGCACGAGCTGGCGCACGCCGCCTCGGCGCCCCTGTCGGGCCCGTTCGTGGCCGGCTGGGTGCACGAGGGGGTGGCCGAGTGGACCGCCACCGGGCGCCCCCTCGACCGCGGGCGCCCGGCGGGCGGCGACGCCACCCTGCCCCGGGACCACGAGCTGAGCACCGGGCCGTCGGCGTCGATCGTGCGCAACTACCAGGAGAGCGCGGCGGCGGTGTCGCTGCTGGCCGCCCGCCAGGGGCCGGGCGCCCCCACCGCCTTCTTCCGGGCGCTGGGCGAGGCCCGGGTGGCGCCCGGCAGCGTCGACCACCGCGTCGACGCCGCCCTGCGCCACTCGGCCGGCATGTCCCTGGCCGAGCTGGAGGCGGCCTGGGCCGCCCGCCGGAGCTGAGCCCGGGCGCCGAAAGGGCCACCGGGGCGGAGACCGGTCGGCATTAACGTCGCCCGGTGATGTCGACCGTCACCGTGACCCTGCCCGACGGCTCCCGCCGCCGGATGCCGGCCGCCTCCACGGCGGCCGACGTCGCCGCCTCCATCGGCCCCGGGCTGGCCCGGGCGGCGATCGCCGCCCGGGTCGACGGGGCCGAGGTCGACCTCGGCGCCCCCCTCCCGCCGGAGGGCGGGGTGGTGGAGATCATCACCGCCTCGAGCCCCGAGGGGCGGAGCATCCTGCGCCACTCCACCGCCCACGTGATGGCCCAGGCCGTGCTCCAGCTGTGGCCGGGGGCCAAGTTCGCCATCGGACCCCCGATCGAGAACGGCTTCTACTACGACTTCGAGCTCCCCGGCGGCGCCTCGTTCAGCGACGAGGACCTCGAGCGCATCGAGGCCCGCATGCGGGAGATCGTGAAGGAGGACCAGCCCTTCGTCCGCCAGGAGCTCACCCGCGACGAGGGGCTGGCCCTCTTCGCCGACCAGCCCTACAAGGTGGAGATCATCGAGGGCGTCGACCCCGCCGAGGGCGCCGAGGCCGGGGCGGTGAGCGCCTACCGCAACACCGAGCGGTTCGTGGACCTGTGCCGGGGACCGCACGTGCCGTCGACGTCCCGGCTGGGGGCGTTCAAGCTCACCCGGGTGGCCGGCGCCTACTGGCGGGGCGACGAGGCCAGGCCCCAGCTCCAGCGGATCTACGGCACGGCCTGGGAGTCGGAGAGGGCCCTGGCCGACCACCTGCGCCAGCTGGAGGAGGCCGAGCGGCGCGACCACCGCCGCCTGGGCGTGGAGCTGGACCTGTTCCACTTCCCCCCCGAGATCGGCAGCGGCCTCCCCGTCTTCCACGCCAAGGGCGGCCTGGTCCGCAAGCTCATGGAGGACTACTCGCGGGCCGAGCACGAGGCCGCCGGCTACCAGTTCGTCTACACGCCCCACCTCACCCGCTCCACCCTCTTCGAGATGTCCGGGCACCTCGAGTGGTACGCCGACGCCATGTACCCGCCCATGGAGGTGGAGGGGGCCACCTACTACCCCAAGCCCATGAACTGTCCCATGCACATCCTCGTTTACAAGTCGCAGCAGCGCTCCTACCGGGACCTGCCCCTGCGGCTGTTCGAGCTGGGCACGGTGTACCGCTTCGAGCGCTCGGGCGTCCTCCACGGCCTGCTGCGGGCCCGGGGCTTCACCCAGGACGACTCGCACATCTTCTGCACCCCCGACCAGCACGGCCCCGAGCTGGCCAGCCTGCTGGCGTTCGTGCTGAAGGTCCTGCGGGCCTTCGGCTTCGAGGACTTCGAGGCCGAGCTGGCCACCCGGCCCGAGAAGTACGTGGGCGATCCCGCCGACTGGGACGCCGCCACCGAGGCCCTGCGGCGGGCCCTGGAGGCGGCCGGTCTGCCCTACGTGGTGGCCGAGGGGGAGGGGGCCTTCTACGCCCCCAAGATCGACGTGCACATCCGCGACGCCATCGGCCGGCGCTGGCAGATGTCCACCCTCCAGGTCGACTTCCAGCTCCCCTCCCGCTTCGACCTGGAGTTCACCGGGTCGGACAACGCCCGCCACCGCCCGTACATGGTCCACCGGGCCCTGTTCGGCTCCGTCGAGCGCTTCTTCGGCGTGCTGGTCGAGCACCACGCCGGCGCCTTCCCCGCCTGGCTGGCGCCCGTGCAGGCCCGGGTCCTCGGCGTGCGCAACGACCACGACGACCTGGCGGCGGCGGTGGCCTCCCGGCTGCGGGGCGAGGGCTTCCGGGCCGACTGGGTTCCGGGCGACGAGCCCCTGGGCGCCCGCATCCGGCGGGCCAAGCTGGAGAAGCTGCCCTACGTGCTGGTGGTGGGCGACGACGACGCCGCCGCCGGCACGGTGGGGGTCAACGCCCGGGGCCGGGACCGCCCGGAGCGCGGCGTGCCGGTGGACGACCTCGTGCGCCGCCTGCGCGCCGAGGTCGACTCGCGGTCGGCGTAGTGCTTCGACCTCGTTCGTTCGCTTCGCTCGGCGGCCACGGGCCTTTGCCGCTGCGGACGCGGCGAAGGTTCGTCGCCACGGCACTCGGCGACGGCCCCGGGTCGTGACCCTCGATCGCCTGTGGGCCGGGTGGCGGGCCGGGTACGTCTCGTCGGGCGAGCCGCCGCCCGGGGACGGGTGCGTGCTGTGCCGGGTGCTGGAGGAGGCCAGCGCCGTGGTGTGGCGGGGGGAGCGGGCGGCGGTGGTCCTCAACGCCTACCCCTACACGTCGGGCCACGTGATGGTCATGCCCGTGCGCCACACCTCGGAGCTGGAGGACCTGGAGGGAGCCGAGGCGGCCGAGCTGTGGTCGGCCGTGACCGCCTCGGTGCGGGCCCTCAAGGCCGCCTACCGGCCCCACGGGCTCAACGTCGGCGCCAACCTGGGGCGCTCGGCCGGCGCCGGCCTGCCCGACCACCTCCACCTCCACGTCCTGCCCCGCTGGGACGGCGACACCAACTTCATGACCTCGGTGGCCGAGACCCGGGTCCTCCCCGAGTCGCTGGACGCCACCGCCGAGCGGCTGCGGGAGGCGTGGCCGCCGTAGGCTGACCGTGATGGCCCGGGGCGTGACCGAGGGGAGGGACGGGGGCGGCGCCGCGCCGGCACCCGACGACGAGGCCCACGACGAGCGGCGCGACGAGCTGCCCGAGGACCTCGACGTCACCGCCTACCGGGGGCCGTACACCTTCCCCGACAACAGCCGCCGCCGCGTGCCGGGCGTCATCCACCTGGCGGTGGCCGCCGCCTGCGCCGGCCTGTGGGCGACCCGGTCGGGCGGCGGCGTGCTGGTCAACGACGGCATGCTGCTCGCCGCCGTGCTGCTGGGCGCCGCCGGGGCGTACCACCTGGCCGCCGGCTGGCGCCTCGGCGTGCGGGAGACCGACGCCCTGGTGGCCGCCTCCCGCACCGTCGGGTTCCCGGTGGGGCACGCCTCGGCCCAGCTGGCGTGGCGCGGCCTGCGCAGCCGGCCAACGTGGCGGATCCTGCTGTACTCGGCCGAGGACCCCCCGGCCAAGCGGGGGCTCGTGCTGGTGGACGGCGTCGACGGGTCGGTGGTGGCCCACTTCGTGGAGGACAACCCCGAGGACTGGTCGCAGCTCGGTGGGGGCGCGGGGCCGGGGCCGAGCGGGGCCGGGGCTCCCCCGCCGTAACCCGCCGCCCGGCGAGGGCGCCGTGGCCGGAGCACGCCGGGGTGCACGCCGGCAAAAGCCTGCGGGCCCGGGCCGGCGCCCACCGCGATCCCGCCCACCTCCGGGAACAACCTCGCAGGAGCGCACCGGCCCGGGCGCCGTCCTGGGTGATCGACCGCCCCCGCGGGCGACTTGAGCGGTCGGCGGACGGGGATGGCATCGTCCCCGCCCGGCGCCCGCCTACTCGGCCTTGCGGACGACCTTGTCGTAGAGGTGCTGGGGGAGGGGGTCGTAGTGGTCGTGGGCGACGGTGAACCGCCCCCGGCCGCCGGTGAGGGAGCGGAGGTCGATGGCGTAGCGTTGGACCTCCGAGGTGGGGACCATGGCGGTGATGATCTGCTCGCCGTCGTTGCCGGCGTCGGTGCCCTGGACCCGCCCCCGGCGGGCGTTGAGGTCGCCCATGACGTCGCCCTGGTAGGCGGCGGGGACGGTCACCTCGAGCAGCGAGACGGGCTCGAGCAGGACGGGCCCGGCCTTGGCCATGGCCTCGTTGAAGCCGATGGACCCCGCCATCTTGAAGCTCATCTCCGACGAGTCGACCGAGTGGTACTTGCCGTCGTAGAGGGTGACCTTGACGTCCACCACCGGGTACCCGTACACGCCGCCCCGGGCCATGGCCTCGGCCACCCCCTTCTCCACGGCGGGGATGAACTGGCGGGGGATGGCGCCGCCCACGATCTCGTCGACGAACGCGAAGCCCTCGCCCCGCCCCAGGGGCTCCACCCGCAGGAAGGCGACCCCGAACTGGCCGTGCCCGCCGGTCTGCTTCTTGTACTTGCCCTCGGCCTCGGCCTGCTTGGTGATGGTCTCCCGGTAGGGCACCTGGACGTCCTCGACGTCGACGTCGACGGAGAACTTGCGGGCCAGGCGCTCGGTGACGATGGCCAGGTGGGTCTCGCCCATGCCGGCCAGCAGGGTCTGGTGGGTCTCGTCGTCGCGGCGGACGACCAGGGCGGGGTCCTCGTCCTGGAGCTTGTGCAGGGCGGTCATGAGCTTGTCCTCGTCGCCCTTGGACCGCGGCCGGATGGCGATCGACAGCACCGGCTCGGGCGACGGCGGCGTGGGGACCCGCACCGGGGTGCCCTTGGGGGCGAGGGTGTCGCCGGTGGTGGTGCCGGCCAGCTTGGCCACCGCCGCCAGGTCGCCGGCGGGGACGTCGGACACGGTGTCCTGCTCCTTGCCCCGCAGGGTGAACAGGGCGTGGAGCCGCTCGTCGCCGCCGGTGCGGGGGTTGGTGAGCACCGTGTCGGGCCTGATCGTCCCCGACAGCACCTTGAACAGCGAGACCTTGCCGACGTAGGGGTCGGCGAGCGTCTTCCACACCAGCGCCAGCGGAGGGCCGGCGGGGTCGCAGGGCACCTGGGTGGTGCCGTCGCCGGCGGCGACCGTCACCGGCGGGCGGTCGACGGGCGAGGGGCCGATCTCGCAGATGAAGTCGGCCAGCCGGTCGATGGCCACGCAGCGAGCCGCCGACCCGCACACCACCGGGAACACCTGGGCGGCGGCCACCCCCTTGGCCAGGGTGTCCTCCAGCTCCTTGGGGGTGGGCACGTCGCCCTCCAGGTAGCGCTCGGTGAGGTCGTCGTCGGCCACCACGATGCCCTCCACCAGGTTCTCGTGGACCTCGCGCTCGCGGGCCTCCATCTCGTCGGGGATGGCCCCGGTGACGGCCGTGCCGGTGTCGTAGGTGATGGCGGTGTCGGTGAGCAGGTCGGCCACGCCGCGGAAGCGGTCCTCCTCGCCGATGGGCAGCTCGAGGGGGGCGACGCCCGCCCCGAACGCCTCCTGGAGCTGCCCGAGGGTGCGGTCGAAGCTCGCCCGCTCCCGGTCCAGCTTGTTGACGAAGACCATGCGGGGCAGGCCCAGCGAAGCGGCGAGCTTCCAGGCCGCCTCCGTCTGCACCTCGACGCCCTCGACGGCGCTCACCACGAACACCGCCAGGTCGGCCACCCGCAGGGCGGCCTCCACCTCGCCGATGAAGTCGGCGTAGCCGGGGCAGTCGAGGACGTTGATCTTGTGGCCCTTGTGCACCAGCGGCGCCATTGCCGTCGACAGCGAGATGCCCCGCTTGACCTCCTCGGGGTCGAAGTCGGTGGTGGTGTTGCCGTCCTCCACCCGGCCCTGGCGGCTGAGGGCGCCCGAGCAGGCGAGCAGCGCCTCGGCCAGCGTCGTCTTCCCGGCCCCGCCGTGCCCGACGAGGGCCACGTTGCGGATCTTGCTGGACGGGAAGCTCTTCACCGGGCGCCTCGCCTTCGGTCGTCACCTGCTCCGAAGGCGCAAGCGTAGCCAGGGCGGGTGGTAGCTTGTTGGCGCACTCCCACCTTCTCCCAGGAGCCGCAACGTGTTCGACGGACGCTGGCGCACCGGCGTGGACAGGGTCACCGGGCCGGTGGCCGCCATCGTCCGCCGCACCGGCCTGACCGCCGATCACCTCACCGCCCTGGGCCTCGTCCTGGGCGCCGCCACCGCCGTCGCCATCGGCACCGGGCGGCTGGGCGCCGGCCTCGCCCTGCTGGTCGCCGCCGCCCTGCTCGACCTCTTCGACGGGCCCGTGGCCAAGGCGGCGGGCACCGCCGGCCCCCGGGGCGCCTTCTTCGACTCGGTCTCGGACCGGGTCACCGACACCCTGGTGCTGGGCGGCATCGCCTGGTACCTGGCCGGCGAGCAGGGGGGGCGTGCCGCGCTGCTGCCCTTCGCCGTGCTGGGCACCTCGTCGCTCATCTCCTACCAGCGGGCCAAGGCCGAGTCGCTCGGCTACACGGCCAGGGGCGGCCTCAAGGAGCGGGCCGAGCGCATCGGGCTGCTGTGCTTCGGCCTGCTGGTCAGCTCCATGCTGCTGCCCGTGCTGTGGGTCATGCTGGCGCTCACCACCGTCACCGCCGTCCAGCGGTTCTCCCGGGTGTGGCGGCAGGCCGAGGTCGTTCCCGCCCGGCCCCGGCCCCGCTTCGCCGGCGAGGCCCGGTGGCGGGCGTGGCGGGACGCCAGCGTCGCCCGGGGCGGCCGCTCCCGCCGCCAGGCCCGCAGCCCGCGGGCCGGCCGCAGCGCGCTCGGCGAGCGCTCGTGGCGCCGCCGCGCCGGCACCCGGCCCTGACCGACGCCGCCGTCGAGCCGGCCCCCGCCGGCCACCCGCCGCCCGGCGCCGTCGCCCGCCTGCGGGCCCGGGCGCCCTACGCCGGCTACCGCCTGGGCGCGGCGGTGGCCCGGGCCCTCCCCGCCGCCGCCGTCGAAC
>JBKHXC010000478.1:0-10855 GCA_046566225.1 Acidimicrobiia bacterium | reverse complement strand
ACCAGGACCCTGCGTGACCGGGAGCTGGTGTTCCGCCCCGGGCCGGCGTTCGCCAACCTGGTGCTGGCCGACGAGGTCAACCGCACGCCGCCCAAGACCCAGGCCGCCCTGCTGGAGGCCATGCAGGAGCACCAGGTCACGGTGGACGGCGAGCCCCGACCCCTGCCCGACCCGTTCCTGGTGGTGGCCACCCAGAACCCCATCGAGTACGAGGGCACCTACCCCCTGCCCGAGGCCCAGCTCGACCGCTTCCTGGTGAAGGTCGACGTCGGCTACCCCGCCGAGGCCGACGAGCTGGCCATGCTCCAGCTCGCCCGCCGCGGCGTCGACCCCGTGACCCTCGACGACGTGGAGGTGGTCGCCGGCCCGGGCGCGCTGGCCGCCGCCCGGCGGGAGGCGGACGCCACCGTGGTGAGCGCCGACGTCGCCGCCTACGTCGGCGCCCTGGTGCGGCGCACCCGGGACCTGCCGAGCGTCGCCCTGGGCGCCAGCCCCCGGGCGGCGGTGCACCTGCTGGCGGCGTCCCGGGCCGCCGCCCGGCTGGCGGGCCGGGGCTTCGTGACGCCCGACGACGTCATCCGCATGGCCCCTCCGGTGCTGCGCCACCGGCTCCTGCTCCGCCCGGAGGCCGAGCTCGAGCGCTACCGCCCCGACGACGCGGTGGCCGCCGCCGTCGCCGCCGTCCCCGTCCCCCGGTGAGCCCGGCGCCGGCGGCCGCCTGGGCCCTGGCCGCCCTGGCCGGGCTGGCGATGGTCGTCCCCGTGCCCCTCGTCGTGCTGGCCGCCCTGGCCGTGGCCGCCGCCACGACCGTCGACGCCCTGGCCGTGCGCCGTGCGCCGGCGGTGTCCCGGCGGCTGGCCACGGTCCTGGCCCGGGGCGTCCCCGCCCCCCTCGCCGTGTCGGCGACGGCGGCCGGCGCCGGGCGGGTGGCGGTCCGCCAGCCGGGCACGCCCGACCTGGCGGTGGAGCCGTCGGAGGCGCCCGGCGGCGAGCTGTCGGCCGTGGTCGTGCCCCGCCGGCGAGGGCGCCACCGCCTCCCGGGGGTGGCGGTGCGGGCCGAGGGCCCGCTGGGCCTGGGCCGGTGGGACCACGGCGGCGCCGAGGAGGCCGACGTGGTGGTCTACCCCGACGTGCCCGCCGCCCGCCGGCTGGCCCTGGCCGTGCGCCAGGGCCGCTTCGGCGAGCAGGGCCGGCTGCGGCGGGGGCCGCTGGGGCTCGGCACCGAGTTCGAGTCGGTGCGCGACTACTCGCCGGACGACGACATCCGCCAGGTCAACTGGCGGGCCACGGCCCGCCTGGAGCGGCCCATGAGCAACCAGTACCGGGTGGACCAGGACCGCGACGTCGTGGTCGTGGTCGACGCCGGCCGGCTCATGGCCGCCCCCCTCCCGGGCCACCCGCCCCTCACCCGGCTCGACGCCGTCCTCGACGCCGCCACCGCCGTCGGCCTGGTGGCCGACGAGATGGGGGACCGCTGCGGCGCGGTGGCGTTCGACGCCGAGGTGCGCCGGCGCCTGCCGCCCCGCCGGCGCGGGGGGCGGGCCGTGGTGGACGCCCTGTTCGACCTGGAGCCGGCGCCCGTCGACAGCGACTACGAGCTGGCGTTCCGCACCGCCGGGCGGGCCAAGCGCTCGCTCGTCGTCGTCCTCACCGACCTGCTCGAGGAGGGTGCGGCCCGGCCGCTGGTCGGCGCCGTGCCCGTGCTCGCCCGCCGCCACGCTGTCGTCGTGGCCAGCGTGGCCGACCCCGACCTGGCCCGGATCGTCGCCACGCCCCCCGCCACCCCCCTCGACGCCTACGCCGCCTCCGTCGCCGTCGAGGTCCTGGACGCCCGCGACCGGGTGGCCCACCAGCTGGCCCGGGCCGGGGCCGAGGTGGTGCAGGCGCCGCCCGGGCGGCTGGCCGCCGCCTGCGTGTCGGCCTACCTGGGGCTCAAGCGCCGGGCCCGGGTGTGAAGCGGACCGGCCCGGGCACCGCCGCCGCCGGCCGGCGGGCGCCCCGTCGCCCGGGTCGGCCCCGGCGCCACGCCAGCGCCCAGTAGACGGCGGCCAGCCCGAAGCCGACCGCCAGCGCCGGTCCCACGCCGATGCCGGCCGGGGTGACGAAGCCCTCCACCACGCCGGCGAGCACGAGCCACGGCGCCGTGCCCAGGGCCAGCTCGGCGCCGGCCCGGGCCTCGGCGGCGAGGGCCACGGCCCGCCGCCGCCGGCCCGGGTCCACCACCGACCAGCCCATGCGGAGCCCGGCGGCGCCGGCCACGACGATGCACGACAGCTCCAGCACCCCGTGGGGGGCGACGAGCTGCACGAACACCGACGACCGCCCCCCGGCCACCGCCAGCCCGGAGATCACGCCGATCACCAGGCCGTTGAACACCAGGGCGGCGGCGGTGAGCACGCCTCCGGTGATGCCGCCGGCGAAGGCGGTGAGCGCCACCCGGACGTTGTTGACGAAGATCTGGGTGGAGAACGACGTGCTCTCCGCCGGGGTGAGGCCGAGGTCGGCGCCGCCGCCGTCGCGGTCGCCGGCGCCGCCCAGGGCCTCGGGCACCACGCCGGCCGCCACCGCCGCGTCGCTGCCCGCCCAGGCGGCGCCGATCCCGACGGGGGCGAGCAGGAGGAGGGCGGACACCGCCAGCAGGGCGGGGCGCTCGACCACCCGCTCCCAGTAGCGGCGGCCCAGGAAGGAGCGCACCGACTCCCGCCGGGCGTGGCCGGCGTAGACCAGGTGGCGGGCCCGCCCCACCAGCTCCTCGAGGCGGCCGACCACGGGTTCGTGCGGGAAGCGCCGGCGGGCCAGGGCCAGGTCGGCGGCCGCCGACCGGTAGAGGCGGCCCAGGCGCCGGACGCCGTCGGGCCCGAGCCGCTCGGCCCGCCCGCCGGCGGCGCCGACCAGGGCGGCCAGCTCGGCCCAGGAGGGCTCACCGTCGCGGAGGTATGCGTCTAGCTTCATCGGGGTGTCGTACGAGGATCGCATCTCGATCGCCACCCCGGAGGGCGTCGACCTCCAGCTCACCCTCGCCGGGCTGGGCTCGCGGGCCGTGGCCCGCATCGTCGACCAGGCCATCCAGACCGGCGTGATCGTGGCCCTCGGCCTCCTGGCCGCGGTCGCCGCCGGCGGGCCGGGCGGCGGGGCCGACGTGGCGGGCGCCGCCTTCCTCCTGCTCGTGTTCGTGGTGCAGTTCGGCTACGACGTGCTGTTCGAGACCCTGGCCTCTGGCCGCACGCCGGGCAAGCGGTGGAGCGGGCTGCGGGTGGTGCGGGCCGACGGCGGCCCCGTGGCCTTCGTGCCCAGCGCGGTGCGCAACCTGCTGCGCCTGGTGGACTTCCTGCCCGGCGTGTACGCGGTCGGCATGGTCGCCGTGCTCGCCAGCGGGCGCAACCAGCGCCTGGGCGACATGGCGGCGGGGACGCTGGTGGTCCGCGAGCGCGGCGGTCGCCGCCCGGTCGACCGGGCGGCGGCACCGGCCGCCGCCGGCGGGGGGGACGCGGGGAGCGGCACGGCGGCGTGGGACGTCTCGGCGGTGACGGCCGAGGAGGTGGCGACCGTGCGCCGCTTCCTCGAGCGCCGGGCCGGCCTGACCGGCGAGGCGAGGGCCCGCCTGGCCGCCGAGCTGGCCCAGCGGCTGCGCCCCAAGGTCGTCGGCCCGCCGCCCCGCCAGGCTCCCGAGGACTTCCTGGAGGCGCTGGCGGCGACCAAGGCGGCCCGCTCCTGAGGAGGTGGACGGTCGGCGAGCGCCACGTCGGCCACCACTTCCGCGTGGTCGACGATCGGAGGCGCAATGGAGCCCGTGACCATCGGTGAGGAACTGCTCGAGGGACGCCGCCGCCGCCGCCGATCCGGTGACCCGCGCCTGTCGCCCCAGGGACGGGAGCTGTTCCTGCGCATGACCACCGGCGACCTCGTCGACGAGTTCCAGGCGGCACTGGACGCCGACCTGGCGGCCGACCCGCTCCTCGCTGGTGACAACACCGACCACGACGCCTGATCGGCTCCACGTCCTCGACCCGCGCCCGCTGCTGGACTCGGCCGCCTCGATCGCCGCCCGCTACGGGGCCGGCGGGCTGCTCATCGCCGAGACGGTCGCCGCCGGCCTCGCCCACGGCCGCCAAACTGTGGTTCGGCCTCGAACGCAACATCGGCCGCTCGCTGGCCGCGATCGCCGACGAGCTCGGCGTCGCCATCCACGTGACCGAGCATGCTTGACCCTCTGGGGACTCGCTCCCGGGGCCCGTGGAGTCCCCGGTCGTTCCTTTCGCTGCTCGCCGGCCGCCCAGCGGCGAGGCCCTCGACGTCAAGTGGATCACCTGGAGCTGAGCGGCGTCGCTCCGGCCCGTCCGTTGTGCCGGAGCGGTGGGCGTGCGACGATCTCGCGGTGTTCCGACCGGTGTGCGCCATCGGCACGGTGAGCGCCGGGCCGCCCGGGCGGGTGCCGGCGGCCGCCGCCACGGCGGTGCCCGCGGCGCCGCCGCCTGCGGCACCGGGCCCCGGGCGGGGGCGCACGGTCGTCGACCTGGGCCCGCTGCGGGCGGCGGGGGCGGCCATGGTGGGCGCCGCCGTTGTGCTGCCCCTCCTCCCCGGGCCGGTGGGCGTCGCCTGCCCGCTCCGCTCCCTCACCGGCATCGCCTGCCCCCTGTGCGGCGCCACCCGCAGCGTGGTGGCCGCCGTCCACGGCCGCTGGGCCGAGGCGCTCGCCCTCAACCCGGCCGGCGTCGCCGCCGTCGTGGCTGCGGCCGTGCTCGTCGTGGTCCGCCGGCCGGCCTCGCTGGCCGTTCCGTCCTGGGCGCCGCCCGCCGCCCTGGCCGTGCTGTGGGCCTACCAGCTGTGGCGCGCCCCCGCGCTGTGACCGTCGACCCCCCACCACCGGAGGAGCGCCATGGCCGACCTTCCCGACCCCGGCACGACGAGCGGGCCCTCGGGGCCGAGAGCGAGCTTCGGCGACCGGCTGGTGGCCGCCGTCATCGACGCCGTGCTGGTCGGCGTGCTCACCGTCGTCCTCCGCCTGTCCCTCGGCGCCCTCGGCGCCCTCCTCAGCCTGGTCGGCGGACTGGCCTACTACGGGTACCTGGAGGGCAGCCCGTCGGGCCAGACGGTCGGCAAGCGGACCATGAACATCCGCGTCGTCGACTTCGCCACGGGCGGCGCCATCGGCGTCCCCCGGGCCCTCATCCGCTACGTCGCCCGGTTCGTCTCGAGCCTCCCGTGCGGGCTCGGCTACTTCTGGATGCTGTGGGACCCGGAGAAGCAGACCTGGCACGACAAGCTGGCCACCACCGTCGTCGTGCCCACCTCGGCGTACCCGGTGTCCGAGTGGCCGGGCTGACGGAGCCCCTGCGCCACCGAGCTCCCCGCCACAGACCTTCGCCGCGTCGGCAGCGGCACCTTCCGTGGCCGCACTCGCCGCCCCAGGCGGCCCCTACGGCTGCGGACACCGAGGAAGCACAGGGCGGAGGCGGCGCGGGCTCCGCTCGCCCGCCGGAGCACGACCCAACTCGACCGAATGGAGTGAGCGAAGCGAACGAATGAGGTCGAAGCGCTAGAGGCCGGAGGCGGCGGGGGGCGGGGATGCGCCCTGCGACTCCCTGCGCATGAGCGACCCGCCGTAGGCGAGCACGCCCCCGAGCAGGAGGCCGAGCCACGCCCCGAACCCCAGGGAGTCCGTCTTCAGGAGCAGCTTGAGCACCAGGAGCCCGGCGACGCCCACGCCGCCGAGGAACATGGCCTGCCCCAGCGGGACGGGGAGCTCGGGGAGCTTGGCGGAGGTGAACCTGGTCACCACCACGGCGGCGACCATGGCCGCCGTCACCAGGGCGGCCAGGACGCCCCAGAACGCCTTGGGCGACTCGATGGCCGTCCGGCTCGCACTCAGGATGCCGAAGTAGAAGTCGTGCCAGGGGAGGAAGAGCAGGTCGATGAGGAGCACGCCTCCGGCGACGAGGACGATCCTCTCGCCCGGCGTGAGCTTGCTGAGGTCCACGGTGCGCCCCTTCGACGATCGGTCCCCGGTGATGCGCCGGCCAGTGTCGCATGCCGGCGCCTCCGGGGCGTGAACGCCCATCCGGGAGGCGTGGGCGTGGGCGGCGGGCGGGACGGGGGGCCGGCGCCGGGGTAGCTTGGCCCGCCATGCGAGGCGGAGCGCGGGCGGCGCTGACGGCGGTGGCGTGCCTGGTGGCCGGTCTGGCGGCGCCGGAGCCGGCGAGCGCCCGGGGGCGCGGCGCGCCCGCCCCGCGGGGGTGGGTGGTGGACCGGGTGCGCCTGGAGAGCGCCGGCCCCGAGGGGGCGGTGGGGGCGGAGGGCCTCGGGCCCTACCGGGGCGCCCTCGAGGTGGTGAGCGCCGGCGGCGGCCTGGCGGTGGTCAACGAGGTGGCCTTCGAGGACTACCTCCAGGGCGTCGCCGAGGTGCCCTCGTCGTGGCCGCTGGAGGCGCTCCGGGCCCAGGCCATCGCCGCCCGCACCTTCGCCCTCCACGAGATGGGGAGGCAGTCCGCCGGCGAGGCCGGCCGGGTGGGCGCCGACATCTGCGCCACCCAGGCGTGCCAGGTCTACACCGGCCTGGCCAAGGAGCGCCAGGACCACGGCCCCCGCTGGGTGGCCGCCGTCCGGTCCACCAGGGGCCAGGTGCTGCTGTACCGGGGCGCCCCCATCCTGGCCATGTACTCGTCGTCGAACGGCGGCCGGTCGGTGGCCGGCGGCCGCCCCTACCTGAGGCCGGCCGACGACCCCGACAGCGCCCGGGGCCCGTACGGGTCGTGGCAGGTGCGGCTCGGCTACGGGGAGGTCTCCCGGGTGTTCTCCCTGCCCGGCGCCCTCATCAGCCTCCGGCGCAGCGGCGACACGGTGGTGCTCGACTGGGACGGCGGCCAGACGGGCGTCGCCGTGGGTGACTTCCGTGCCCGGCTGAACGAGTCCGTGCCACCCCAGGGGGGCCTGCCGAGCGCCGTCCCGTCGACCCAGTTCTCGGTCCTGGCCGACGACGCCTCCGGGGCCGCGACCCTGGAGGGCCGGGGCCACGGCCACGGCATCGGCCTGAGCCAGTTCGGCGCCCTGGGCAAGGCGTCGAGGGGGATGAAGGCGCCGGCCATCCTCGCCAGCTACTACGGCGGCCTGAAGCCCACCACGCTGGCCCCCGACCTGCTCCCCACCACCATCCGGGTGGCCGTGGCCACCGAGCGGCGCGCCGTCACCTCGGCGACCGCGGGGCGGTTCCGGGTGCTCGACGGCTCGGGCAACGCCGTGGCCGTCGCCGCCCACGGCGCCTGGCGGTTCCTGCCCGCCGGCCGGGGCAGGGTGCGGATCGTCCCCCCCCTCGACCAGGAGCCGCCCCCCACCGTCGACGCCGTCTCCGCCCATCCCCCCGATGTGGTGTCGCCCGGGGGGGAGGCGCGCTTCACCCTCGGCGCGGCGGCCGCCGTGCGCCTCCGGGTCGACGGGGCGGGCCTGCCGGCGCCGGTCGAGACGGCGCCCGTGCTCGTCGAGCCGGGCGAGGCGGCCCTCGCCCTGCCCCCGCTGCCGGGCCCCGGCCGCTACGCCCTCGCCGTGTCGGCCGACGCCGGGGCCGGCCGGGTCACCACCGTCACCGTGCCGCTGCAGGTGCGCCCGGCGCCGACCGCGGGCGGGGCCGCCCTCACCGGGGCGGTGGGCGCGGCGACCGACCTGGCCGCCCGGCCGGCGCTGCTGGCGTGGGCGCTGCTCGTCCTCGTCGTCGCCGGGCTCGGTCGAACGGTCGTCCGGCACCGGCGCCCGCTCCGGCGCCGCCGCAGAGCCCCGGCCACGAACCTTCCCCTCGTCGGCGACGGCAGGGCCCGTGGCCGCACTCGCCGCCGCAGGCGGCGTCTGCGGCTGCGCATGCCGGGCGGGGACAGGGCGAAGGCGGCGCCGGCTCCGCCCGCCCGCCGAGCACGACCCGGCTCGACCGGGCGCAGTGAGCCAACCGAGCGAATGGGGCCGAAGCACTAGACTGGGGCGGCTCGGCCCCGCCGGGGGCGGAGCACCCGACAACCCTCGCCCCGTGCCACCCACGGTCGCCGCCCGGCGCGGCGCGGCACCCGGGCGCTCGACCAACCGTTGGGAGGAGACGCGAATGGCAGTCGTCACCATGAAGCAGCTGCTGGAGGCCGGCGTCCACTTCGGCCACCAGACCAGGCGCTGGAACCCGAAGATGAAGCGGTTCATCTTCGGCGAGCGCAACGGCATCTACATCATCGACCTCACCCAGACGCTCCAGCGCATCGAGCTGGCCTACTCGTTCGTGCGCAACCTGGTGGCCGACGGGGGCACGATCCTGTTCGTCGGGACCAAGAAGCAGACCCAGGACCCGGTGGCCCGCTACGCCACCCAGTGCGGCATGCCCTACATCAACGAGCGATGGCTGGGAGGCATGCTCACCAACTTCGCCACCATCAGCGGGCGGGTGAAGAAGATGACCGAGTACGAGCGGATGAAGGCGGCCGGCGACTTCGACGCCATGCCGAAGAAGGAGGCGCTGATCCTGAGCCGTGAGCTGGAGAAGCTCCAGCGCAACCTGGGTGGCATCCGGGGCATGAGCCGCCTGCCCGAGGCGGTGTTCGTCATCGACACCAAGAAGGAGCACATCGCCGTCACCGAGGCGAACAAGCTGGGGCTGCCCGTCGTCGCCGTGGTGGACACCAACTGCGACCCCGACGTCATCCAGTACGTCATCCCCGGCAACGACGACGCCATCCGGGCCGGCTCGCTGATGTGCCGCAGCGTGGCCGACGCGGTGGAGGAGGGCCGGTTCATCGCCTCCCGCAAGGCCGTCCGCACGGCGCCCGCCGGGGGGCCGGCGCCGGCGCCGCCCGACCCCGAGGAGGAGGCCCGCCGGGCCCAGCAGCAGGCGGAGGCCCGCCGGCAGGCGGCCGTGCAGGCCCAGGAGCGCGAGGCCCGCCTCGCCGCCGGGCGGTCGCCCGCCGAGGCCGCCGAGGCCCCCGTCGCCGAGGCCCCCGCCGCCCAGGCCCCCGCCGCCGAGAGCCCCGCCGCCGAGAGCCCCGCCGCCGAGGCCGCGCCGGCGGCCCGAGAGGAGGGGTAGCGATGGCCGAGTTCTCCGTCAAGGACGTGCAGCGGCTCCGGCAGGCGACCGGCGCCGGGATGATGGACGCCAAGAACGCGCTGGTCGAGAACGGCGGCGACTTCGAGGCGGCGGCCAAGTGGCTGCGGGAGAAGGGGCTGGCCGGCACGGCCAAGCGCAGCGACCGCCAGAACACCCAGGGCGCGGTGGCGCTGGCCCGCGCCGGCTCCGTCGCCGCCCTGGTGGAGCTCAAGTGCGAGACCGACTTCGTGGCCAAGTCGCCCGACTTCGTGAGCCTGGCCGACGAGCTGGCGCAGCTCGTGGCGGACTCGGGGGAATCGGCCCTGGCCCAGAAGAAGGAGGAGCTGGACGGGCTCAAGGTCAGCCTCAAGGAGAACATCGACCTCGGTCGGGTCGAGCGGGTCGAGGCGGCCGACGGGGAGGTGCTGGACACCTACCTGCACGTGCAGAACGGCCGGGGCGTCAACGGGGTGCTGGTGGTGCTCGCCGGCGGCAACCGGGAGCTGGCCCACGAGGTCGCCGTGCACGCCGCCTTCGGCAAGCCCCGCTACCTGAGCCGCGACGAGGTGCCCGACGAGGTGGTGGCGGCCGAGCGGGCCACGCTGGAGGCGGTCGCCCGCAACTCCGGAAAGCCGGAGGCGGCGCTGCCCAAGATCGTCGAGGGCATGCTCAACGGCTGGTTCAAGGAGCACGTCCTGCTCGACCAGCCCTTCGCCAAGGACGACAAGCGGTCGGTCGCCCAGGTCCTCGGGGACGCCACCATCGTGCGCTTCGCCCAGGTGGTCGTCGGCGGGTGAGCGCCGGCCCGTCGGCCCGCTGGCGGCGCGTCGTCCTCAAGCTGTCGGGCGAGGCCTTCGCCAGCTCGGCGTCGGACGAGACGATCGACGGGGTCGTGGTGGCGCGCCTGGCGGGGGAGATCGCCGCCGCCCGGGCCGAGCTCGACGTGCAGATCGCCGTGGTGTGCGGCGGCGGCAACATCTGGCGGGGCGCCACCGGTGCGGGCGCCGGCATGGACCGGGCCACGGCGGACTACATGGGCATGCTGGCCACCGTCATCAACGCCCTGGCCCTCCAGGACGCCCTGGAGCGCCACCAGCAGCCGACGCGGGTGCAGTCGGCCATCCAGATGGCGGAGATCGCCGAGCCGTACATCCGCCGCCGGGCCATCCGCCACCTCGAGAAGGGCCGCGTTGTGGTCTTCGCCGCCGGCATGGGCAACCCCTTCTTCACCACCGACACGCCCGCCGCCCTCCGGGCCGTCGAGATCGAGGCCGACGTCCTCCTGAAGGGCACCCACAGCGGCGTGGACGGCGTCTACTCGGCCGACCCCCGGCTGGACGCCACCGCCTCCCGCTTCGACGCCATCACCTTCAAGCAGGTGCTCGACCAGGGCCTGCGGGTCATGGACCTCACCGCCATCACGTTCTGCCAGGACAACGCCCTTCCGGTCCTCGTGTTCGACGTCATGACGCCCGGGAACCTGAGAAGGGCGCTGGTGGGCGAGCCGATCGGTACATTGGTCGGGTGACGGGCGAAGAGTCCCTCGTGGACGCGGTGCTCTCCGAGAGCCGCGAGAAGATGCACAAGGCGGTGCTGCACGCCCAGGGCGAGTTCAGCACCGTGCGGACGGGGCGGGCGTCGCCCGCCCTGGTCGAGAAGCTCCGCGTCGACTACTACGGCACGCCGGTCCCGCTCCAGCAGCTGGCCGGCTTCAGCGTGCCCGAGGCCCGGGTGCTGGTCATCACGCCCTACGACAAGGGCGCCATGAGGCCATCGAGAAGGCCATCCAGCAGTCGGACCTCGGCATCA
>JBKHXC010000477.1:0-4341 GCA_046566225.1 Acidimicrobiia bacterium | reverse complement strand
TCGTCACCCTGGGCGACCCCAACGTCTACAGCACCTTCCACCACCTGGCCGCCGCCGTGGGTCGGTGCCGGCCGGGGACGGTGGTGGAGACGGTGCCCGGCATCATGGCCTTCCAGGACCTCGCCGCCCGCGCCGGGGTGGTGGTCGTCGACGGCGCCGAGCGGCTGGCCGTGGTGAGCGCGGCCGAGGGGCCGGGGCCGGTCGACGCCGCCCTGGCCGACCCCGGCGCCGCCGTGGTGGTGTACAAGGGCGGCCGCCACCTGCCCGCCATCGCCGACCGCCTGGGCCGGTCCGGCCGCCTGGAGGGCGCCGTGCTCGGCGAGCTGCTCGGCCTGCCGGGCCAGCGGGTGTGCGCCGTGTCGCCCGCCGCCGCCGGCCCGGCCGCCTACCTGGCCACGGTGATCGTCCCCCCCACCCGGGCCGAGGCGGAGGCGTGATCTCCTTCGTGGGCGCCGGCCCGGGGGCCGCCGACCTGATCACCCTGCGGGGCCGCGACCGCCTGGCCGGCGCCGACGTGGTGGTGTGGGCCTCCTCGCTGGTGCCCGAGGAGGTGCTCGGGCACTGCCGGCCGGGCGCCCGCGTCCACGACTCCAAGGTGATGACCCTGGAGGACGTCCTGGCCGTCTACCAGGCGGCCGGGCCGGACGCCTCGGTGGTGCGCCTCCACTCCGGCGACCCGTCGGTCTACGGGGCCGTCCAGGAGCAGATCGACTGGTGCCTGGCCGCCGGGCGGGACTTCGAGATCGTCCCCGGGGTGACGTCGGTGTCGGCGGCGGCCGCCGCCGTCGGTCGTGAGCTGACCGTGCCCGAGGTGGCCCAGAGCGTGGTGCTGACGCGCCTGGCCGGCCGGACGGCCCGGTCCATGCCGGCGCGGGAGTCGGTGGCGGCCTTCGCCGCCAGCGGGGCCACCATGGCGGTGTTCCTGTCGGCCGCCCGTCCCGCCGAGCTGCAGGACGCCCTCCTGGCCGACGGCTCCGCCTACGGGCCGGCCACGCCCGCCGCCATCGTGGTACGGGCCTCGTGGCCGGACGAGCGGGTGGTCACCACCACGGTGGGCCGCCTGGCCGCCGACCTGGCCGGCACGGGGGCGACCACCACCGTCATGGTGCTGGTGGGCCCGGCCCTGGCCGGGGCGGCCGCCCGCAGCCACCTCTACTCGCCCGGGTGGGCCCACATGTTCCGCCGCCGCTCGGCGGCCGGCTCCACCGAGGGACGGGCGGCCCGGGCGTGAGGACGGCCGGCGCCTCCCCGAGCCGGAAGGTGGCCGCCCGCGGCACGGGCCTGCGCACCGGGTGGACCACGGGTACGTGCGCCAGCGCGGCGGCCAAGGCGGCCGCCCTGGGGCTGGTGACCGGCGTGGCCCCCTCCGAGGTCGAGGTCGCCCTTCCCGGTGGGAGGCGGGTGCGCTTCCCCGTCGAGGCGGACCCGACGGCGCCCAACCGGTGCGTCGTGGTGAAGGACGCCGGCGACGACCCGGACTGCACCGACGGCGCCCGCATGACGGCGCTGGTGGAGCCGGGCTCCACGGGCCCGGGCGAGCTGCGGGCCGGGCCGGGGGTGGGCACCGTCACCCGGCCCGGGCTGGGCCTGGCCGTCGGTGCGCCGGCCGTCAACCCGGTGCCCCGCCGGATGATCGTCGCCGCCCTGGCCGAGGTGACGCCCGACCCGCTGGCCGTGACCCTCTCCGTGCCCGGCGGCGAGGCCATGGCGGCCCGGACCACCAACGCCCGCCTGGGCATCGTGGGCGGGATCTCCATCCTCGGCACCACCGGCGTGGTGCGGCCCTTCTCCACTGCCGCCTACCGGGCCTCGGTCGTGCAGCAGATCGACGTGGCCGGCGCCCAGGGCCTCCGGGAGGTGGCCCTGGCCACCGGCAGCCGGTCGGAGCGGGCCGCCGTGCGGCTGCGCCCGCACCTGCCCGAGGTGGCCGTCGTCGAGGTGGGCGACTTCACCGGCATCGCCCTGCGCCGGGCCGTGCCCGCCGGCATCGAGCGGGTGCTGTTCGTGGGCATGGCCGGCAAGATCGCCAAGCTGGCCGCCGGGGTGATGATGACCCACTTCCACCGCTCCCAGGTGGACGGCGCCCTGCTGCGGGAGGCGGCCGTCGGGTGCGGCGCCCCCGCCGCGGTGGTGGAGGCGGCCACCGCCACGGCCACCGCCCGCCACTTCTTCGAGGTGTGCGTGGCCGAGGGCAGCCTGGCCCCCCTCCAGGTGCTGTGCGCCCGGGCGCGGGCCGCCTGCGAGGCCCACGCCCGCGGCGCGCTGGCGGTCGAGGTCGCCATGGTGGACTTCGACGGCGAGGCGGTGGTGGCCCGTGCCTGAGCGGCCGCCCATCGCCGTGGTGGGGCTGGCCGGCGATGACGTCGCCGCCCTGTCGCCGGCCGCCCGCCGGGCCCTCGGCGGCGCCGCCCTGGTCGTGGGCGGCCGCCGCCACCTGGCCCTGGCCCCGCCCGGCGCGGCCACGGCGGTGGTCGAGGGCGACGTGGCCGGCGTGCTCGACGCGGTGGCCGCCGGCCCGGGGCCGGTGTGCGTGCTCGCGTCCGGCGACCCGGGGTTCTTCGGCATCGTGCGCCCGCTGGCCGCCCGCTTCGGGGCCGAGGCGCTCGACGTCCACCCGGCGCCGTCCGCCGTCTCGCTGGCCTTCGCCCGGCTCGGCCTGCCGTGGGACGACGCCGCCGTCGTGTCGGCCCACGGCCGCCCCTTCGACGCCGCCGTCCGCCTGGCCGCCGGCCCGGCCAAGGTGGCGGTGCTGGTGTCGCCCGACGACCCGCCCGAGGCGCTGGGCAAGGCGCTGCTCGCCCTGGGCGTGGGCCCGCGGCGCGTCGCCGTGTGCTCCCGGCTCGCCCTCGCCCGCGAGTCGGTGACGTGGACCGACCTCGAGGGATTGGCGGGGGGCACGTGGGACCCGCTGTCGGTCGTGGTCCTGCTGGCCGGCGACGGCGTGCCCGCCCACCCGTCGCCGGGATGGGGCCTGCCCGACGCCGCCTTCGCCCGCCGGGCGGGGATGGTCACCAAGGCCGAGGTCCGCGCCGTCGCCCTGGGCAAGCTGGCGCTGCCTCCCGCCGGCGTGGTGTGGGACGTGGGCGCCGGCAGCGGCAGCGTGGCCGTGGAGTGCGCCCGCCTGGGGCCGGCCCTCACCGTCCACGCCGTGGAGCGCCGGGCGGACGACGCGGCGCGGATCCGGGCCAACGCCGCCGACCACGGCGTGCGGGTCATGGTCACCGAGGGGGAGGCGCCGGGCGCCCTGGCCGGTCTGCCCGACCCCGACCGGGCCTTCGTCGGCGGGGGTGGGCTCGACGTGCTCGACGCCGTCGCGGCCCGCCTGCGCGCCGGCGGGCGGGTGGTCGCCACCTACGCCGCCCTCGACCGGGCGGTGGCGGCCGCCGACCGGCTCGGGTCGGTCGTCCAGCTCGGCGTGGCCAGGGGCGAGCGCCTGCCCGGCGGCGGCCTGCGCCTGGTCGCCGCCAACCCCGTGTTCGTCGTGTGGGGCCCCGGCGCGTGACCGTGGTCTCCGTCTCCGTCACCGAGGCCGGCCGGCGCCTGGCCGGGCGGCTCCCCTTCGAGCACGCCCACGGGGGGGCGGCCGCGACCGTCCGCCGCCGGTGGGCGGACGCCGAGGGGTTCGTGCTCTTCGTCGCCACCGGCGCGGCGGTGCGCATCGTCGCTCCCCTGCTCGCCGACAAGCGCACCGACCCTGCGGTGGTGTGCGTCGACCAGGCCGGCCGCCACGCCGTCGCCCTGGTGGGCGGCCACGCCGGCGGCGCCAACGCCCTGGCCCGCCACGTCGCGGCCCTCCTCGGGGCCGAGCCCGTCGTCACCACCGGCACCGACGCGGCCGGCGTGCCCGCCCTCGACGACCTGCCCGGCTTCGTGGCCGCCGGTGACGTGGCCGGGGTCACCACCGCCCTGCTCGACGGGCGCCGCCCGGTGGTCGAGGCGGAGCTGGACTGGCCCCTGCCCCTCGGCCTGGCCCCGGGCGGCGACGGGCCGGAGCGGGTGGTGGTCACCGACGTGGCCACGGCGGCGGGGCCCGGCACGGTGGTGCTCCATCCCGACAGCCTGGTGGTCGGCGTCGGCACCTCGACCGACGCCGACCGGGCCGCCGTGTCCGAGCTGGTGGCCTCGACCCTCGCCCGGGCCAGGCTGGCTCCGGCCAGCGTGGCCGAGGTGGCCACTATCGACCGGCGGGCCCGCCACCCCGCCGTCACCGGGCTGGGCCGGGCCGTGCGGGCCTTCACCGCCGGCCAGCTGGCAGAGGTGGCCGTCCCGAGCCCGAGCGCGCTGGTGGGCGACGCCGTCGGCACGCCGAGCGTGGCCGAGGCGGCCGCCCTGCTGGCGGCC
>JBKHXC010000476.1:0-10054 GCA_046566225.1 Acidimicrobiia bacterium | reverse complement strand
CGCGCCGGAGCCGGCGGCGCAGGCGGCGCACCGCGGTGGTGGCGGCGGCGACCGGCGGCGGCTCGACGGCGGCGGCGGCCGCCACCGGCGCGGGAGGCGCCGGCTCCGGGGCCGGGGCCCTGGCCCGGGCCGACCACGGCGGCAGCTCGCCCAGGATCGTCATCAGCTCCGGCGTGTCCAGCGTCTCCTGGTCGATCAGGGCCGAGGCCAGCCGGTCGAGCGTCGCCCGGTGGGCCCGGAGGATGGCGACCGCCTCGTCGTGGGCGCCGTCGATCAGCTTGCGGACCTCGGCGTCGATGCGCGCCGCCATGTCGTCGGAGTAGTTGGCCTGGTGGCCGAGGTCGCGCCCGAGGAACACCTCGCCGTTCTTCTCGCCCAGCTGGAGGGGGCCGAGGTCGTCGCTCATGCCGTACTGGGTGACCATGGCCCGGGCGATCTCCGACGCCTTCTCGATGTCGTTCGCCGCCCCGGTGGTGACCTCCTCGAAGATGAGCTCCTCGGCCGTGCGCCCCCCCATCAGCACCGCCAGCTGGTCCACCAGCTCCGAGCGGCTGACCAGGTACTTGTCCTCCGTGGGCAGCGACATGGTCCACCCCAGGGCCCGCCCCCGGGCCACGATCGACACCTTGTGCACCGGGTCGGCGTGGGGCAGCACGTGGCCCACCAGGGCGTGGCCGCCCTCGTGGTAGGCGATGACCAGCTTCTCCTTCTCGCTCATGACCCGGGTCTTGCGCTCGGGCCCGCCGATCACCCGGTCGATGGCGTCCTCCAGCTCCTTCATGGCGATCTTCCTGTGGCCGTGGCGGGCGGCCAGCAGGGCGGCCTCGTTCATGAGGTTGGCCAGGTCGGCGCCCGTGAACCCGGGCGTGCGGCGGGCCAGGATCTCCAGGTCGATGTTGTCGTCCAGGGGCTTGCCCCGGGCGTGGACCTCGAGGATCCTCCGGCGGCCCTGGAGGTCGGGGCGGTCGACCACGATCTGGCGGTCGAAGCGGCCCGGGCGCAGCAGCGCGGGGTCCAGGATGTCGGGGCGGTTGGTGGCGGCGATGAGAATGACGCCCGCCTTGGTGTCGAAGCCGTCCATCTCGACGAGGAGCTGGTTGAGCGTCTGCTCGCGCTCGTCGTGGCCGCCGCCCATCCCCGCGCCCCGGTGGCGGCCGACGGCGTCGATCTCGTCCATGAAGATGATGGCCGGCGGGTTGGACTTGGCCTGGTTGAACAGGTCGCGCACCCGGCTGGCGCCCACCCCGACGAACATCTCCACGAAGTCGGAGCCGGAGATGGAGAAGAACGGGACGCCGGCCTCGCCGGCCACCGCCCGGGCCAGCAGGGTCTTGCCGGTGCCGGGGGGGCCGAAGAGCAGGACGCCCTTGGGGATCTTGGCGCCGATGGCGTGGAACTTGGTGGGCGACTCCAGGAACTCCTTGATCTCCACCAGCTCGGCCACCGCCTCGTCGGCGCCGGCCACGTCGGCGAAGGTGACCTTGGGCTCGTCCTTGCTCATCACCTTGGGCTTGGCCCGGCCGAACTGCATGACCTTGCTGCCCCCGCCCTGCATCGCGTTGATGATGAACAGGAACCCGCCGAACAGCAGGATGATGGGCAGGAAGTTGATCAGGAGCGTGAACCAGATGTTCTGGCCGGCGTCCTTGGAGTCGACGTCCACCTCGGCGGCCAGCAGCAGCGAGGTCAGCTCGTCGCCGTACTCGGCCGGGAACTTGGCCTCGTACCTGGTCCCGTCCTTCAGCTCGCCCCGCACCTTGCCGTCGCCCACGATCTCGGCCGACTCCACCTCGCCGTCGGCGACCAGCGCCTGGAGGCGGCTGAGCTGGAGCTTCTCGCGGTCGTCGCCCCGGCCGAGGAGGCTGGACGCCGCCACCAGCAGCGCCACGGCGAGCACGACCCACAGCACGGGATGACGCAGCGTCTTCTTCACGGTCAGGTCAGGGTACCCGTGGCCGTCGCGCTCCCCCGGTACGCGCACACGAAGGGGAGGTTGCGGTAGCGCTCGGCGACGTCGAGGCCGTAGCCGACCACGAAGGCGGGGGGGATGGTGAACCCGACGTAGCGCAGCTGGGGGTCCGAGCGCTGGAGGCCCGCCTTCACCAGCAGGGCGCACACCTCGATGCTGGCCGGCTGGCGGGCCTCCAGGTTGCGGCGCAGGTAGGACAGGGTGAGGCCGCTGTCGACGATGTCCTCCACCACCAGCACGTGGCGGCCGGTCAGATCCAGGTCGAGGTCCTTGACGATGCGCACGATCCCGCTCGTCTTGGTGGCGCTGCCGTAGGAGGACACGGCCATGAAGTCGAACTCCACCGGCAGGTCGATGGCCCGGGCCAGGTCGCTCATGAACACGAAGGCCCCCTTGAGGACGCCGACCAGCAGCGGCGCCCGGCCCCGGTAGTCGGCGGTCAGCTGGTCGCCCAGCTCCCGGATCCGGGCCTGGAGGGCCTCCTCGGAGACGACCACCTCGCCCAGGTTGGGATCGGCGGAGTGGTGTGGGGCGGCGGTCACGGCGCCGCGAACCTACCCGGCGCGGCCCGACCGGGCGGGGCCCGGTCGTCGATACCGGAGGTCGCGGCAGTGGACGCGCCCGACGGGGAGGCGGCGGCTCCGGCGGGCGACGACCGGGACGTCCGGCCCGGCTGACGGGTCCCGGTCAGGGCTCCAGGTGCAGGCGCCCGGCCGAGCGCCGGACCCGCCGGCCGCCGGCCACCTCGCACGCCCCGGCCTCGAGGCGGGCGACGGCCAGGACCCGCTCCACGGCCGCCGCAGCCGGGGGGTGCTCGCCGCCCAGGAGTCGGCGCACGGCGCGGCGCGCCAGGGGAGTGGGCAGGGCGGCGAGGGCGCCGGAGTCGGCGGGGTCGACGGAGGCGGCCAGCTCGTCGAGCAGGTCCGCCTCGTCGCGAAGCAGCGCCGCCTGGCGGGCGAGGACGGGCACCAGGTCCCGCCCCGCGACCTCCTCCAGCAGCGGCAGCACCTCGTGGCGCACCCGGTTGCGGCGGTGGGCGGGGTCGGCGTTGGAGGGGTCGTGCACCGGCTCCAGCCCGGCGGCCGCGCACACGGCGGCCGTCTCCGCCCGGCGCAGCCCCAGCAGCGGCTTGGTGGGGCCCGGGCGGATGCCGGCCAGCCCGTCGAGGCCCGAGCCCCGCAGCAGGTTCAGCACGACCGTCTCGGCCTGGTCGTCGGCGGTGTGCCCGGTGGCCGTGCCCGCCGGCAGCACGGCCCGGCGCGCCGCCCGGGCCCTGGCCTCCAGGTTGGGGCCGGGGGCCACCCCCACCCGGTGGGCCACGAAGCGGGCGCCAAGCCGGGCGGCGGCGTCGGCCACCACCCCCGCCTCGGCCGCCGAGCCGGGGCGCAGGCCGTGGTCGACGTGGTGGGCGGTGGCGTCGCAGCCTGCGGCGGTGGCCAGTACGAGCAGGGCCAGCGAGTCGGGGCCGCCCGACACCGCGCAGGCGAGCGGCGTCCCGGGCGGGGGGAAGGTGCAGCGGGCCAGCAGGCCGGCGACCGGCCCGTCCGGTGCCGGCGCCGGCCCGGACGGGGAGCCGCCCGGGGGCGAACCCGGCGCCCGATCGCCCCGGATCCGGGTCGCCTCCGCGACCGGTTCGGGGTGCTGCACGGGCCGTCCGCCCCCGCCGGCCTAGGCGGCGCTGCCCGTCGCCGCCCGGACCCGGTCGATCCAGGTGCCGGGGGCGCGGATCTCCGCCAGGCTCGGGAGCCACTCGGGGCCCCGCCACACGTGGTCGAGCAGCTCGGTGCCCCCCTCCGCCTCCACCGCCTCGATGAAGCGCTCGCCCTGCTCGTACTGCTTCAGCTTGGCCTCCAGGCCCACCAGCTGGCGGAGCAGCCGGGAGGCGCCCCGGGCCTCCGCCCGGCGCTGGCGCAGCACCCGCCCGAAGCGGTCGGCGCTGGGCACCAGGTGGGCGCCGGCCCGGTCCATGGTGACGTCGCCGTGGCCCTCCAGCAGGCTCATGAGCCCGGCCACCCGGTCCAGCATGGCCTTCTGCTCGGGACCGGCCAGCAGGGCCACGAGGCCGCCGTCGGCCAGGGGGCTGCGGCCGGCGCGGACCTCGTCGACGGCCCGGCGCAGGGCCTCCACGAAGCGCTTGGGGTCGGGGTCGACCTGGTCGAGGCAGCCCTCGACCAGGGTGAGGAAGTGGGGGCGCAACCACGGCACGCCGGTGAACTGGAGGCGGTGGGTCACCTCGTGGAGGGCCAGCCACAGGCGGAACTCCCGGGGAGGGAACCCGAAGCGCTTCTCCAGCCCGATGATGTTCGGGCCCACGAAGTAGACCATGTCCTGGTCCTCGGGGCGCTCCTCCTCGACGATCAACAGGTCGTACTGGCCGAGCACCCGGCTCGCCATCCACCCGAGCAGGGTGCCGAGCTGGACGCCGGTGACCGCCCGGCTGACCGGGGCCATGGCCCCGGAGGCCAGCCGGGGGCCGACCTTGTCGGTCAGGGGCCGCAGGAGGCGCTGGAACGACGCCACGTTGGCCGAGACCCACCCGGCCCGGTCGGTGACCCGGGCCCGGGCCGGGCCGGCGGCCGAGCGCAGCCCGGTGGCCGCCTCCACCAGCTCCTCGGCCTGGGCGGTCAGCTCGGCGAAGTCGGGCTCCAGCGAGGCGTAGTGGTACGAGCGGGCGAGCGGCTCGTCGCCGGCCACCCGGACGGCGACCTTCTCGGCCAGGTCCCAGGAGATCGCCTCGGGGGACGGCACGGCCTACTGCCGGGGGTACTTGTTGGCCGTCACCTTCACCAGGTACCCCACGACGAGGCCCACGACCGCCAGCAGCGACGGCAGGAGGATGGCGATCCCGATCCAGTAGTGCCAGACCTTGGCGGCCAGGAGGGCGTGCATGGGGCGATGGTAGGCCCGGGGCCGCCCCTTCGTCGGATCGGGGCGGGCCCGTCGGCGCCGGTCAGGCGATCTTCCTGCCCCGGGTGCGGGGCACGGCCATCGGTTCGTGCTCGTAGCAGAACTTGCCGCTGTTGTACATGGACAGCCGGGTCTCGCAGCCTGGCTCCTTGCACACCCGCCCCTTCCCGAACGAGCGCGACGGCCGGTCGCTGCCGGTGAAGGGCGTTCCCTGGACGGCTCGCTCGCTGGCCATGACGCTGTTCACAACCGCTAGGCGAACGGTGGAATTCCCAGCCCGAAGCCCTCCCCGGTGCCGTACTCGGCCTGGAGGGCGAGGGTGATGCGCACCCGCAGCGCCTCGGGCACCACCTCCCGGCACTTGCGGGCCACCAGCTGGCGCAGCTCGGCCTCGAAGTCGAACGCCTCCAGGCACGGGAGGCACTCGTCG
Organism: Acidimicrobiia bacterium; assembly: GCA_046566225.1. GTDB lineage: Bacteria > Actinomycetota > Acidimicrobiia > Acidimicrobiales > DATLFN01. The sequence continues at coordinate 4,748 of JBKHXC010000476.1, read as the reverse complement.
AGGTGGCTCTTCACCAGGGCCATGCGGGCCTCGTCCAGCTCCCCGTCGAGGTAGTGGTAGAGCCGCTCCACGGCGTCGGCGCACCTGCCGTGGTCGTGCATCAGTCCCGGTTCCCGACGAGGCCGCGGTTCATACCGAAATCGTGCAACGCCTTCTGCAACGCCCTTCTTCCCCGGTGCAGCCGGCTCATGACGGTCCCGATGGGGACGTCCATGATCTCGGCGATCTCCTTGTACGAGAAACCCTCCACGTCGGCGAGGAGGACGGCCATCCGGAAGTTGTCGGGAAGGCTCTCGAGGGCGCCCTTGACGTCGTCGTCGGTGAAGCGCTCGAGCACCTCCTCCTCGGCGCTGCGCCCGGCCGCCGCCGCCTCCAGCCCCCCGAGGCGGTGGTAGAGGTACAGGTCCTCCACGTCGTCCACGTCGGCCTGCTCGGGCCGGCGCTTCTTGGCCCGGTAGGCGTTGATGTAGGTGTTGGTGAGGATGCGGTAGAGCCAGGCCTTGAGGTTGGTGCCCTCCTGGAAGGTGGCGAACGACCGGTAGGCCTTGAGGTAGGTCTCCTGGAGCAGGTCCTCGGCGTCCGCCGGGTTGCGGGTCATGCGGAGGGCGGCGCTGTACAGCGACGGCATGTGCTCCATCGCCTGGTCGGCGAACGCCGCCTGTGACGCCATCCCCGGACCCTACCCGGGTCGCCCCTCCTCGCACCCGCGCCGCCCGCCCAGCCGGTTGGCCAGCTCCACGACCTTGGCGTAGACGGTCGCCCGCTCGGCCATGAGCTGCTCGATCTTGCGGACGGCGTGGAGCACCGTGGTGTGGTCCCGGTCGCCGAAGGCGCGGCCGATGGCCGGCAGGCTCTCGTCGGTGAGGGAGCGGCAGACGTACATGGCGGACTGGCGGGCCTGGACCAGCGAGCGGGTGCGGCTGTGGCCGCGGAGGGCCTCGACGCTGACCCCGAAGACCGACGCCGCCTCGTCGATGATGCGCCCGCACGTGACGGCGTGGCCGGCGCTTCCCAGGTACGCCTGCAGCGAGGCCCGGGCGCCGGCCAGGGTGACGGGCCGGTCGTCGAGGGCGGCGTCGGCCATGACCCGGGTGAGGGCGCCCTCGAGCTCGCGCACGCTGCGGGTGACGGAGGCGGCCACGGCGGCCAGCACGTCGTCGCCGACCTCGACGCCCCGGGCCGCCGCCTTCCGGGCCAGGATGGCGACCCGCGTCTCGAACTCGGGGGCGCCCAGGTCGGCCACCAGGCCGCTGGCGAACCGGCTCCGGAGCCGGTCGGACAGGGTGGGGATGGCCCCCGGGTGGCAGTCGGCGCTGAGGATCACCCGGCCGCCGGCCGCCGTGACCTCGTTGAAGGTGTGGAAGAACTCCTGCTGCGTCTCGACCTTGCCCTCCAGGAACTGGAGGTCGTCGACGAGCAGGAACGAGCAGCTCCGGTACCGGCTGGTGAACCCACCGGCCGGGCTGGCCTGGATGCCGGCGATGAACTCGCTGGTGAACCGCTCGCAGGTGACGTAACGCACCTCGTGGCCGGGCGATTGGCGCCGGACGTGGAGGCCGATGGCGTGCAGCAGGTGGGTCTTGCCGTTGCCGGAGTCGCCGTGGATGAACAGGGGGTTGTAGGGGCACACGGTGCTCTCGGCCACGCCCAGGGCGGCGTTGTGGGCCAGGCGGTTGGAGCTGCCGACCACGAAGGCCTCGAAGCTGAGCCGGGGGTCCAGGCCGTCGGCGCCGGCGGGCGGGCGCCGGGGGGCGGCCGCCGGGGAAGCGGTGGCGCCCGCCTCCGGGCGGTCAGCGGGGGCGAACGTCGGTGCCGAGCCGGGCCGGGCGGGGAGCCGGGCCGCCGGCGCCGGGAGCTGGGCGGGCGGGGCGGCGGGCCCGGCGGCGGGGCGGTCGCCCGGGGCCTCGGGCGACGGCGGGACGCCCCGCGGGGGCCGGTCGGGGTGGGGCGCCGGGCCGCGCAGGACCGCCGCCGGGAACGGGTCCCCCGGCCCGGGGAAGGCGAGGCCGACCCGGCCCTGGTGCCGGTCCGCCGGCCGGAGGAGATCTTCGCTGCTGGGTCCAAGAGTCATGCTCGTCTCCCGCCAGCTCGACAGGCCCTCGCTCGACCCTACGCACCGCGGCCTGTGGACGGCTAGGGGAACAACGGGGGGATATCCCGGGGGACGGCGGTGAGCCGGCGCCGTCAGCGGTCGCCCGCGTCGCCCGCGGCGTCGTTTGCCTCGCCGGCCCCGCCGGCCGCCTGGCGCCCCTCGCCCTTGGCCCGCCGGCCGGCCACGACGGCCAGCACCACGAAGGACAGCACGGGCACCGCCACGAAGGCGATCTCCAGGAGCAGGCCGGCCGTGCCGCCGTGTCCCAGTGTCAGCGTGGTCACCTCGACCTCCCCGGAGCCGCCTCGCCGGGCGGACGCCCGGACAGCACCATGGCACCGGCCCGCCCCGTCGTGCGAGCGGGCGACGCCCTGCCGGCCGCCTTCACGAGGTGGACGACTCGTCCACTCGGGCCGCACCGGTCGGCCGGCGGAGCCGTCCGGGGGAGAGCGGCCGGGGGCGAGGACGGCGAGGCGCCCGGCGCAGGGCCCGCCTCGCCCGGCGGCCGGGCCGGGCGCCGGTCCCGTAGGTTGGCCGGCCATGGGCCACGCCTCGGCCGTCGGGCGGCTGCTGGTTCGCTGCGTCACCGAGCACGACTGGTCCCTGCCGCTGCCCGACGCGGTGGAGGCGGCGTCGCACCTCGACCTCGCGGTGGTGGCGGCGGCGGCCCGGTTCCACGGCGTCTCCGGCTGCGTCTACCGCAGCGTCCTCCCGTTGACCGGCCGGCCCGGCGCCGCCGGCCTCGTCGCCGGCTACCACGAGGGCGTGGACCGCCACCTGCGGGCCCTGGGCGACCTGGCCGTCGTCGGCCCGTCGCTCGACGCGGCGGGGCTGGACTGGCTCGTCCTCAAGGGCCCGGTCCTCGCCGAGGTCGTCTACCCCCGCGCCGACCTCCGGTCCTACAACGACCTCGACGTGCTGGTGCCGGGGCGCGACCTCCACGCCGCCGTGTCGGCCGTCGAGGCGGCCGGTGGGCGGGTCCTGGAGCGCAACTGGCCCCTCCTGAAGGAGCTGGGCGTGGGGGAGCTGCTGGTCCGGCTGCGCCACGGGACCCTGCTCGACCTCCACTGGCAGGTGATCAACGAGCGCCGCACCCGCCGCCGGTTCGACGTCCCCCTGGCCGACCTGCACCGGCGGGCCCGCCCGGTGCGGCTCGGCGCCGTCGAGGCCCGCACGCCCGACGCCACCGACACCCTCCTCCACCTCTGCCTGCACGCGTCGCTGTCGGGGGGCAACCGCCTGGTGTGGCTCAAGGACGTGGAGCGGGCCGTGGCCGCCGAGCCGCCGGCGTGGGAGGAGGTGCTGGACCGGGCACGCCGGTGGGGGGTCGGTCCGCCGGTGGCCATCGCCCTGGCCCGTTCGGCCGCCGTGCTGGGCGCCGCCGTCCCGCCCGACGTGCCCCCGGCGCTGGCCGGAGGGCGGGCCTGGCTGCGGCTGGCGTCGCTGGCCGACCGGCTGTCGCCGCCCGAGCGGGCGCACGGCGACCGCTCGCCCTCGCGGATCGTGTCGCGCGCCTCCAGCCGCGACGCCGCGTCGAGCGCCACCGAGCTCGCCCGGCGCCTCCTGGCCGCCGCCTCCGACGGCCGGCGCCTCTCCCGGGCCCCGGCCGGCCCCGACACCGACGCCACCAGCCCCCGGTCCACCCGCCACGCCCGCGGGTCGGAGGCCGACCGCCGCGCCTTCCTGGACGCGGCCGCCGAGGAAGGGCCCTGACGCGATGGCGCCGGTGGCCTCGGTTGGGCGCCGGCGGTCGCTAGCCCCCGGCGCGGGGGTTGGCGCGCCCGCCCGAGCGCACGAGCCCCGTCCCCTTGCCGCCGCCCCTGCCCCGCCGGACGCCCGCCCCGCTGGGCTGGGCGGCCGACGCCGGGCTCATGGCCAGCGTCTGGACCACGGGGGCGACCCACGCCGCCGTGCCGGCGACCACCGCCCCCCGCTTCAGCGCCTGGCGCCTGGTGATGCCTGCTCCCGCCTCGGACTCGCCCATGGCCGCCTCCCGTGCTCAGTCCATCGCCACGTTACGGCACCGGCCGGGCGCCCTCAACCGGTCAAATGACCGCTTGCTCGGCCACCTGGCGACCGAGAGACCCGCCGTGCCCTGCCGCCGCGAACGGCGACAGGCGGCGTGCGTACCCCGTGCGGGGGCGGCGCAAACCTGGCCCTGGGGCGACGCCGTCGGCGGGGGCGGTACGGTGGCCGCCGTGCCAGCGGGCGTGGTCGGCCCCCCGGGCGAGGGCGTCGTCGAGACGGAGATCGACGACTGCGTCGCGCTCTTCCACCCCGGCACGGCGGAGGCCACCGTCCTCAACGCCACCGCCAGCGACATCTGGCGCCTGAGCGACGGCAGCCTCACCCTCCCCCAGCTCACCGACGCCCTGGCCCGGGCCTACGGCGTGGAGCCGGCCTCCATCGCCGGGGACGTGGCCGAGGCGGTCGATCGCCTGCGCCAGCGGGGCCTGCTCGCCGACGACGGGGCGTGACGGCGAGCGCCGGGCCCGCCTGGGGACCGGCCGACGCCGGCCTCCCCCTGGCGGCCGACGTCGCCGCCGTCGTCCTGGGCACGGCCTACCGCGTGGGCGCCACCTCGGCGGGCACGGCCGAGGTGGTGACCGAGCTGCTGGCGCCCTTCGCCCCGCCGGCGCCGGCGCCGGCGCCGGCG
>JBKHXC010000475.1:0-3681 GCA_046566225.1 Acidimicrobiia bacterium | reverse complement strand
CCCGCGCCCGGGCGGGCGCGGGCACCCGGGGGACTACTGCGTGGCGTCGGGCCGCAGCTCGCGCTCGACGCGGTCCAGGATCGGCTCGCCCACGCTCCGCTGCCGGAGCGTGCCGAGCAGGCGGTCGACCGTGCCCTGGGCTCCCGCCACGTCGCCCGCCCGCTGCTGCGAGCGCAGCAGGGCGCGGGCGGCCTCGGTGAGGGTGATGTTGTCGATCGCCGAGTCGGCGGCGAAGACCGTGGCCAGCAGCTGGTCGCTGCGGGAGGGGTCGGCGTCGCGTATCGCCAGGCGCATGTCGGGCGTCAGCTGCTTGAACTCCCGGGCTGCGTTCACGCCCTGGACGAGGGCGGCGTAGGCGGCCAGCGGGTGGTCGCCGTGGGCGTCGAGCACCTGGCTCAGGGCCTGGTTGCCCTCCGACAGGAAGGGCGAGTCGGACCCCAGCAGGTAGAACAGCGCGCCCTGCTCGTCGCCCAGCATCAGCTCGGCCACCGACTGGTCGGCGTCGCTCAGGGGCGGCCGGACCCAGATGGTGAGGGTGTTGGACGGGACCTGCGACCCGTCGAGGGCGGCGTAGAGGGCCCGGACCCGGTAGGGGCCGATCTCGTCGAACGTGAGGCCGCCGCGGCCGTAGCCGAGGTAGGCGCTCTCGTAGAGGGCCGGCTCGCCCGGCTTCAGCACCACGATCTCCGGCTCGGCGCAGTGCTCCATCATCGGCTGGTACACGATCGAGCGACCGCTCGGCTTGCGCACGGCGAACTGGACGGCGCCGAAGTCGGGGTGGAGCAGGGAGTGGACCGTCCGGCCCCGCACGTCGAGGGACTGGAGCTTCAGCTCGACGACCACGGGCTCGCCCAGGGCGAAGCCCCGCTTGGCCCGCAGCTCCAGGGCCACGCCGGAGTTGTCCTCCACCGGGTCCTCGAGGGCCTCGGGGGCCTCGAGGGCGGACCCGGTCTTGAACGGGCTGCCGCCCATGATGACGTGCTGGCGGAAGGCGTGGCGCAGGTGCACCAGCTCCCGGTCGTCGAACTGGAAGGGGAACGACGACCAGAACGCCGCCGGGTTGCCCACGGTGCCGGGACCGCCCGGGTAGTACCACGGGTAGTTCATCCACGAGAGGGAGGCGGGCCGGTTCGGAGCGGGCGGCGAGGCGAGCCCCTTCTGCCACGAATGCAGCAGGTTGAAGCAGTGCCCGAGCTCGTGCACGTAGGTGTACAGCTGGAGCCGCTGCTTGTCGGCGCTGGCCCCGCCGATCCCCCGGTGGAACACCGCGCACCCCTGGCGCTGGGCGCCCTGCTGGTCGAACATGATGCCGTACAGGCCGGGCCCCAGCTCGTGCTCGTAGGCGGCGAGGAGCCACACCGCCCAGTCGGGGACGTTGGCCCACAGGCTGAAGCGGACCTGCATGGCGGCGTGCAGCTCGGCGTTGCTCCAGGTGGCCCCGGGCGGGGCGGCCAGGACGCTGGTGGCCCCCGTCGCCTGGAGCTCGATCCCCGCCTCGGCAAAGGCGCCGGCCACCGACAGGGTGCGGGCCGGCGGCCCGCTCGGCAGGGAGCCGGTGTTGTAGGACACGAACGGGGCGACGCCGGCCTGGCGGTCCTGCTCGAAGCGCACCGAGCGCAGGTAGCCCGACTGGTAGCGGCAGAGGTAGCCGGCCCCCGGCTGGTTGGCGACGGTGAGGAACTGCACGGTGGCCGGGGCGGCCGGCTGGAAGATGGTGGTGCGGGGGATGGTGACCCGGACCTTGGGCGCCCCGGCCGCGAAGGTGAAGCTGCCCATCCCCTCGACCGTGACCTGCGTGGCCGTCGAGGTGACGGTCGCCGCGTCCACGCGGAAGGAGCTGTGGTAGCTGGTGGTCGAGCCGGACGTCTGGAAGAAGTCGCCGCTGACCCGCCTGGTCGGGCGGTGGCCGTCGACGTCCACGCGCAGCTCGAGCACGAAGCCCGGTCCCGCGCTCCGGTACCTGCCCCGCACCGCCCGCTTGATCGGCAGCAGCGGGGGCAGGGGAGCGGGCGGGGCGGGCAGCACGCCCTCCTCCACCAGCCCCGGCCCGGGCTCGGCTGCGGGCGGCGCCTCCGGGGCCACGGTGGTGGCGCCGTTGGACTCGACCTCGGGGGCCAGCAGGTCCTCCACCGTCGGTTCCTGCTCGATGACCAGGACGCCGGCGGCGCCGGGGCCGGATGTCGGATCTTGCTCTTCCATGGTTCCTCCTTGGTTGCGTTTGCACGCAGGCTCCGGCGCCGGAGGCGTCAGAGGTACCCCATCGGCTCGGCCGAGACGACCAGGGCCAGGTCGCCGCCGGCGATCGACGCGCCGACGTAGACGTCGCCGGCGACGGCCGCCGCCGTCCTCGCCCCCAGGCCGCGGGTCGGCACGTCCACGGCGACGTCCGCCGTCGTCCCGTCGTCGACCTCGACCTCCACCGAGCCGGCGTAGCCCACCGCCTCGGCCGTGGTGACCCCGTCCCGCCGGACCTCGTGGCCGTCGACGCGGACGATCACCTCGTCGCCGTCGAAGCCCTCCTGGAGGTCGACGCGCAGCACGGGCACGGCGCTACCCCCTGCCCCTCGCGCCGGCGCCACCAGGACGCCGGCGCAGTGGCGCGCCTACCGGCGGTTCCGCCACGTGCGCCTCCCGATATCGATCGGAGCCCTTCGTCCGGCCGGGGGGCAGGGGTCCTGCTCGGCAGCCGACGGTTGAAGCATCGCGCCCGCGGATCGACAGGTAAAGAGGGATTCGACAGAAGTTCCGCTTGAGCGGCGCGAAGCGCTCGCCCCGGCCGCAAGCGGGCGCCGGCCTCGGGGAAGGCGCTCAGGGAGGCGCCGCACCCGCCGCCGCGGGCGGCCTCTCCGGCTGCGGACACCGCAGTAGGGACAGGGTCGAGCCGGCGCGAGCGCCGCTCGCCCGCCGGACCACGATGAACTCGGCCGAATGGGGTGAGCGAGGCGAACGAATGAGGTCGACGCGCTAGGAGCGGAACCGGCGGGGGATCGCCCAGCAGGCGAGGGCCATCGCCGCCAGCATCACCAGCACGCCGGCTGCGGCCAGGGTCAGCTTGGCCCGGGACGACGCCGCCGGGGTGACGGTCAGCGCCTCGGGGGCGGTCTCGGCCAGCGACAGGGTGGCCGAGTTGTCGGCGACGGCGGGCGGCGCCTCCGTGGTGGGGGCCGGCGGCTCCGTGGTGGTGGGGGCCGGCGCCGGAGCGGGGGCCGGGGTGGGAGCCGGCTTGGCCGGGGCCGGCCTCGGCGCGGCCCTCGGCGCCGGCGCCGCCACGGGGCGGGGCGCGGCGGAGGCCGGCGCACCGGCGGGCTGGATGAAGTTCTGGGTGATGAAGTAGCGGCCGTCGGCGTGGCGGACGACGCCGAAGCCGGCCACCGAGAAGCGGGCGTCGAGGATGTTGGCCCGGTGCCCGCTGCTCGCCATGAGCCGGGAGTGGGCGGATTCGATGCTGCCGTTGTAGGCCACGTTCTCGCCCCGGGCCACGGCGTTGAGGAGCTTCTTCACCGCCGTGCCGAAGAAGCTGTCGCTGTGGAAGATGTCGCCCGCCTGGGCCATGCGCTGGCTGTGGGCGAGGGCGATGGTGGCCACGTCGTCCCTCCAGGCCAGTGCGCCCAGGCCGCTCTTCGATCGCTCGGCGTTGGCCAGGTCCAGGAGCCGCCGGGCGGCGTCGGCGGACGACACGGC
>JBKHXC010000474.1:0-3360 GCA_046566225.1 Acidimicrobiia bacterium | reverse complement strand
GTGGGCGCGGCCGCCGTGGTGGCGCTGGCCACCACCGTGGTGCTGGGCCTGCGCCTGCCGCCCACCGTCGAGCAGGGGCCCTACGCCCGGCTCATCGCCGTCCACCCGCCGCTGGCGTGGGCCGCCTACCTGGCGTTCGGGGTGTGCGCGCTGGCCAGCGCCCTGTGGCTGTGGCGGCGCACCAGGGCGCCCCGCTGGGACCGCCTGGCCGTGGCCTCGGCCGAGGTCGGCGTGGTGTTCTGCGCCCTCACCCTGGTCACCGGCTCCATCTGGGGGCGCCCCACCTGGGGGGTGTGGTGGACGTGGGACGCCCGCCTCACCAGCACCGCCCTGCTCCTCGCCCTCTTCGCCGGCTACCTGGCCCTGCGCCGGGTGTCGGTCGACCCCGAGGCCCGGGCCCGCCGCTCGGCCGTGGCCGCCCTGGTGGCGGTGGCCGACGTGCCCATCGTCCACTTCTCGGTCGACTGGTGGCGGACCCTGCACCAGGGCCGCTCCCTGGCCCAGCTCACCCCCCAGCGCGACCTCGACGGGTCCTACACCTCGGTCATGCTCCTCGGCTTCGTGGCCATGACCCTGGTCTACGGGTGGCTGGTGGCCCACCGCGCCCGGGTGGAGGCGCTGGAGGCGCGGCTGGAGGCCGCCGGCCTCGACCTGGCCCTGGCCGAGCGCCGGGCCGAGGCCGACGTGGTGGAGCCGGTGGCATGAGCGAGGGCTACGTCTACGCCGGCTACGGCGTGACCCTGGCCACCCTCGGGATCTACGCCCTGCGGGTGCTGGCCCGGGGGCGGGCGCTGCGCCGCACCCTCGACGCCGGCGCCGGCGCCGGCACCGGCGCCCACCCCGGCCCGCCGCCCTCCGCGCCGCCGGCCCCGGGGAGCGGGGAGGGGGCGTGACGGCCCCCGCGGTGGCGCCGGCCCCGTCCCGCCGGCGCCCGCCGGGGGTCGCCCGCCGGCGGTGGATCGCCGCCGTCGTGGTGCTGGCCGCCCTCGGGTTCCTGGTCACCCGGGCGGTGGGCGACGCCACCGTGTACTTCCGCACCGCCGACGAGGCGGTGGTCGAGCGGGCCAGCCTGGGCGACCGCCGGTTCCGCATCGAGGGACTGGTCGTGCCCGGCAGCGTGCGCAAGGGCGCCGACGGCGTGGACTTCGCCATCCGGGGCGAGCGGGGGGCGGTGGTCGAGGTCGTGCACGAGGGCAACGTCCCCGAGCTGTTCCAGCCCGACATCCCGGTGGTCATGGAGGGCCGCTTCGACGGCGAGCGCTACGTGAGCGACCGCATCCTGGTCAGGCACACCTCGGAGTACCGGGCCGAGAACCCCGAGCGGGTCGAGGACTACCGGGGCGCGGGGTGAGCGCCCTCCTCGGCCAGAGCGCCGTGCTGCTCGGCCTGCTGGCCTGCGTGGCCGGCGCCGCCACCACCGCCGCCGGGCTGGCGCAGGGGCGGCCCGACCTGCTGCGGCGGGGCCAGGCCCACGTGTGGGTGGTGCTGGCCGCCGCCGCCTTCGCCGTGGCCGTCATGGAGCGGGCCCTGATCGGCCACGACTTCTCCCTCCGCTACGTGGTGGACAACCACAGCCGGGCCACCCCGCTGCTGTACACCGTCGCCTCGCTGTGGGGCGCCCTGGAGGGGTCCATCCTGCTGTGGGCCTTCGTGCTGGCCGGCTGGCTGGCGGTGATGGCCCACCGCTTCCGCGACCGGGCCTCCGACCCGCTGGTGGGCTGGGCCACCCTCACCGGCCTGGTCGTGGCCGTGTTCTTCTTCGGGCTCATGCTCGGCCCCGCCAACCCCTTCGCCGAGGTGGCCGGGCCGGTCCCGGCCGACGGCGCCGGCCCCAACCCGCTGCTCCAGAACCACCCGCTCATGGCCTTCCACCCCCCGGTGCTCTACCTGGGCTACGTCGGCTTCACCATCCCCTTCGCCTTCGCCGTGGCCGCCCTGGCCACCGGGCGGTTGGGCGAGGGGTGGCTGGTCGAGACCCGCCGCTGGACGCTGGTGGCCTGGGGCTTCCTCACCGCCGGCATCGTGCTCGGCGCCTGGTGGTCCTACGAGGTGCTGGGCTGGGGCGGGTACTGGGCCTGGGACCCGGTGGAGAACGCCTCCTTCCTGCCCTGGCTCACCGGCACCGCCTACCTGCACTCGGTGATGGTCCAGGAGCGCCGGGGCCTGCTGCGGGTGTGGAACCTGTCGCTGCTCATCGCCACGTTCAGCCTCACCATCCTCGGCACCTTCCTCACCCGCTCGGGCGTGCTCGACTCGGTCCACGCCTTCACCGAGTCGCCCCTCGGCCCGGCCATCCTCGCCTTCTTCGCCCTGGTGGTCGCCGTCGGCGTGGGCCTCATCGCCTGGCGGGGCGACGCCCTGCGGTCCCCGGGCACGGTGGACTCGGCCCTGTCGCGCGAGGGCGCCTTCCTGGCCAACAACCTGCTGTTCGCCGCCTTCGCCTTCGTGGTGCTGCTGGGGACGGTGTTCCCCCTGCTGGCCGAGGCCCTCGACGGCGAGCGCCTCTCGGTGGGGCGGCCCTACTTCGACCGCATGGTGACGCCGGTGGCCCTCGCCCTGCTGTTCCTCATGGCCGTGGCCCCCGCCCTGCCCTGGCGCAAGGCGTCGGGCGAGCTGCTGCGGGCCCGGCTCCAGGGCCCGGCGTGGGTGGCGGCCGGCGTGCTGGTGGCGTGCGTGGCCCTCGGCCTGCGGGGCCTGGCGCCGCTGCTGGCCTTCGCCCTCGGGTCCTTCGCCGCGGCGGCCGCCGTGCGCCAGCTGGCCCGGTCGTCGGCCCGCAACGGGTGGCGGGGGCTGGTGGGGCGGGCCAACGGCGGCATGGTCGTCCACCTGGGCGTGGTCGTGGTGGCGGTGGCGTTCGCCGCCAGCTCGTCCTACGGGCACCGGGCCGAGTTCCGGCTCTCTCCGGGCGAGTCGGCCACCCTCGCCGGCCACGAGATCACCTACCTGGGCACCCGCACGGTCCAGCACGACAACCGCAGGACGGTGGTGGCCGACGTGGGGGTGGACGGCGACGGGGTGTACCGGCCGGCGCTCAACCTGTTCCCCAACGCCAGCCAGGCCATCGGCACCCCCTCGGTGCGCGTCGGGCTGCGCAACGACGTCTACCTGTCGCTCATCGCCACCCCCCGCTCGGACGAGAGCCCGGCGGTCATCGCCGTGATCGTGCAGCCGCTGGTGACCTGGTTGTGGATCGGCGGCGGCCTGATGGTCCTGGGCACCGCCATGGCCGCCGTGCCCGGCCGGCGCCGCCAGCCGACCGAGCCGGCGTCGGCACCGGCCGGCCCCCCGGCGCCCGAGGAGCCGGTGGCGGCCGGCGAGGTGGTGGGCGCGGCCCGCGCCCACGGCGCTCTGGTATCGGAT
>JBKHXC010000473.1:0-10260 GCA_046566225.1 Acidimicrobiia bacterium | reverse complement strand
GGTCGGCCCGAACGGCGCCTTCCGGTAGCGGCTGACGTCGGCCGGGATGTGGGCGTAGTTGTCGGGGCCGGCGTGGACGATCACCGCGCTGCCGTCGGCGTCGAGGAGCTGCGCCATGGTCAGGTTGTCGGTGCGGAAGGTGGCCCGGGCCACCCCGTCGGCGCCGGCGTAGAGCAGGGGCAGGTCGCCGTCGTGGCCGCCGTGGGCCTGGTTCAGCGGCGCCCCCGACCCGAGGTGGCCGCCGGCGGCGGTGAACGGGCTGGCCGGGTCGCCCACCGTGCAGTCCCCCACGGCGTGCACGTGGAACCCGTGCCAGCCGGGCGTCAGTTGGCTGGCCACCACCTGGACCCGCAGCCGGTCGCCCTCCCGGGTGAACAGCACCCCGCCCCGCTCGGCCCCCCCGGCGTCGCGCAGGACGGCCCGGGCCTGGGCGGGCGGCGGTACCTGGGCCGCGCCCGCCGCCGAGGGCGCCAGCGGCGTGCCCCCGCCGGCCCCCATGGTCGCCACCACCGTCACCGCGGCCGCCACCCGGCGGCGGCCCAGCCTCTTCATCGCCATGTCGCTCCTCCCACCTGTGGTCCTACGTGAGCCGGCGACCGCGCGCGTGGGCCCGGCCCGGCCTCCCACCTTCCGGGCCCCACCTTCCCCGCCGCGGCCCCGGCCAATCGTCGCCCGGCGCGTAACGTCGACGGGCGATGCTGATCGAGGGCATTCCCCTGTGGCTGGCCCAGACCAACGCCTGGATCGTGGCGCCGGCCGGTCCGGGCGGCGAGTGCGTGCTGGTGGACGCCCCGCCCGACCCGGCCGCCATCCTGGCCCGGGTCGCCTTCCACCGGCTCCGGCTGGTGGCGCTGCTCGCCACCCACGGCCACGTCGACCACGTGGGCGGCATCCCCACCGTGGTGCGGTCGTCGCCGGGCACGGTCCCCGTCCACCTCCACGACGGCGACCACCACATGCTGGCCGACCCGGTGGGCAACGGCGACCTGCTGGGCCAGGCGCTGGTCGCCACCGGCCTCGAGCTGCGCCCGCCCGAGGTGGTCCACGGGCTCGACGACGGCCAGCGGGTGTCGGGGGCGGGCATGGCCTTCACCGCCCTGCACACCCCCGGGCACACCAAGGGGTCGACCTGCTTCCTGCTCGAGGTGGAGGGGGAGGCGCCCGTCCTGTTCAGCGGCGACCACCTGTTCAAGGGCTCCGTCGGGCGCACCGACCTGCCGGGCGGGTCGACCGAGGAGCTGCTGGCGTCGATGGCCGACAAGGTCCTGCCCCTCCCCGACGAGGTCCACGTCCTGCCCGGCCACGGCGCCACCACCACCGTGGGCCACGAGCGGCGGACCAACCCCTTCCTCCGGGGCCTGGCCGCCACTCCCGAGTAAACAGCTCACCGAAACGGTGAGCTATTTGCTCGGGGGTGGTCCCGGTCGGTCGGGGAGGGCGAGGCCGAGGCGGTCGGCCTGGAACGACAGGGTGTCCACGGTGAGCTCGACGGTGCGGGTCACCGACCGGGCGGCGTGGCCCACCTTGCGCTCCCGGCGCAGGAGCACGGGCGCCTCGTCGGGCGGGGCGGCGGTGGCCCACTGGAGGGCGGCGCACATCTTGCGGGCGTGGAGGGGGTCGACCCGGGTGTCGGCGGCGAACACGGTGAACAGCACCGCCGGGTAGCGCACGCCCTTCCGGACGGCGTGGTACGGCGAGTACGACAGCAGCCAGTCCAGCTCCTCGGGGATGTCGGCGGTGCCGTACTCGTCGCACCACGTGGCCCCCAGGCCGAAGCGCTCGTAGCGCACCATGTCGAGCAGCGGGGCGCTGCACACCGCCGCCCGGAACAGCTCGGGGTGGCGGGTGAGGGCCGCGCCCACCAGCAGGCCGCCGTTGCTCCCGCCGCTGATGCCCAGGCGGTCGGGGGCGGTGGTGCCGTGGTCGAACAGCCACCGGGCGGCGGCCGCGAAGTCGTCGAAGACGTTGTGCTTGCTCTCCCGCATGCCGGCCCGGTGCCAGGCCTCGCCCTCCTCGCTGCCCCCCCGCAGGTTGGCCACCGCGTACACGCCCCCCTGCTCCACCCAGGCCAGGACGGCCGCGCTGTAGCCGGGGGTGAGGGCCACGTCGAAGCCCCCGTAGCCGTAGAGGACGGCGGGGCGGGGGCCGGCGTCCCCCTCGCCGGCGGGTCCCTCGCCGGCGGCGGGAGAGAGCACGAACATCCGCACGTCGGTGCCGTCGGCCGAGCGGTAGGTGACCTGGCGGGCCGCCACCGCGGCCACCGCCACCCGCCCGGGGGCGTCCTCCCACAGCTCGACGGTGGCGTCCCGCAGGTCGCAGCGGTGGACGGCGGGCGGGAGGACGAAGTCGGTGTAGCCGATCCACACCTCGCTCCCGCCCTCGGGGCGGGACCGCAGCCCGGTGACGGCGCCCAGGCCGGGCAGCGGCACCTGGAAGCGCACGGCGCCCGTCGCCCGGTCGTGGACGTGCACCCGGGCCACGGCGTGCAGCGTCGACGCCACGACCACCGCGTCGTCGGTGACGGCGAAGTCGTCCAGCACCGCCTCCGACTCGGCGACGAGGTCGTCCCAGCGCTCGGGCGCCTCGGGGTCGGCCACGGCCAGCCGGCCCCGGGGGGCGCCCCGGTTGGTGAGGAGCCACAGCCGGCCGTCGTGGCGGATGGAGGCGTCGGTCCAGGCGTCGAGGCCCTCCTGGACGACGCGCCAGCGGGGGCTGGCCTCGGCGGCGGCCAGGTCGCAGAGGTACACGTCGTTGCGGGGGGCGGTCCCCTTGGAGGCGCCCACCACCAGCCACCGTCCGTCGGGCGAGACGTCCAGCGAGTAGTACTCGGTCTTGTCCCGGCCGTCGCCGAAGACGAGCTCGTCGCCCACGGTGTCGGTGCCCACCCGGTGCCGGTACACGCGGCGGTGGAACTGGGACTCGCCCTCGGGGACGGCCTCGGGGGGGAGGCGGCGCACCACGAACAGCTCCTCGCCGCCCGGCAGCCACGCCACGCTGGAGTAGCGCACCCGGTCGACGGGACCGTCGAGCACCTTGCCGGTGCCGACGTCGAGCACCCACAGCGACGCCTCCTCGTCGCCGCCCTCGGAGAGCTGGTAGGCGAGGCGGTCGCCCTCCTCGGAGGGGGCCCACGCGTCGAGGGTGACGCTGTCGTCGTCGCTCAGGGCGGCGGGGTCGATGAGGACCCGCTCCGACCCGTCCGCCTCCCGCACCAGCAGCACGGGGTGCTCCTGGCCGGGCGAGCGGCGGGTGAAGAAGGCCCGGCCGCCGCGGTGCACGGGCACGGTCACCAGGCCGGCGGCCAGCAGCTCGTGCAGGCGGGCCCGGAGGTGCTCCCGGCCGGGGAGGCGGTCGAGGTGGGAGCGGGC
Organism: Acidimicrobiia bacterium; assembly: GCA_046566225.1. Classification (GTDB taxonomy): domain Bacteria; phylum Actinomycetota; class Acidimicrobiia; order Acidimicrobiales; genus DATLFN01. The sequence continues at coordinate 6,892 of JBKHXC010000473.1, read as the reverse complement.
CAGGTCGTCCTGGGCCTCGCCCCACGCCCGCACCTCCGCGGAGTCGGGGTCTTCCAGCCAGCGGTAGGGGTCGGCCACCGGCCGCCCGTGCAGGTCCTCCACCAGGTCGAGACGGCGGGCCGCGGGGTAGTGCATCGCTGCATCCTCCCACCACAAGGCGGGGCCCCGGACCGCCGGCCGGTACGCTCGGTCCCGCTCGCCCGAGTGGCGGAACGGCAGACGCGGTGGCCTCAAAAGCCACTGTCCTTCGGGACGTGTGGGTTCGAGTCACACCTCGGGCACCACCGGCGACGAAGGGGGGCGGATGACGGCAACCGAGCGGCGGGCGGGCCGGCGGCGGGCGGTCGCCCTGCTGGCCGCCGCCGGCCTGCCCTGGTCGTGGTTCGCCGTGCGCGACCTCGCCCCCCTGCTCGACGTGGTGGCCACCGGCCTGCCGGCGGTGGTGGCCGGCGTGGCGGCGCTGGCGGCGGCGGTGGCGGTGGTCGCCCGCCGGGGGGCCTTCGCCGTGCTCGCCGCCTCGACGGTGGCCATGGGGGCGGTCGCCGTGCTGGGGCCGTGGGCCCCGGCCGGGGGCCCGGAGCCGGCCGCGCCGATCCGGGTGGTGAGCGTCAACGCCTACGCCGGGAACCCCACGCCCGACGAGGCGGCGGCCGACGTCCGCGCCCAGGGCGCCGACGTGGTGGTGGTCGTGGAGGGCCCGGCCGGGTTGCCCGAGCGCCTGGAGGACGGCTTCCCCCACAGCGCCTTCGCCTCCGGGGCCGGCCACACCGTGTTCTCCCGGTTCCCGCTGCGGCTGTCGGAGCCCCCCGGCGGGCTGGCCGACGACCGGGTGGCCCGGTGGGAGGTGTCGCCCCCGTCGGGGCCGGTGGTGCTCTACACGGTGCACCTGCGCCGGCCCCGGCCCCGCGACGGGGCCGTGCGGGTGCCGCTGGCCCGCCAGGGAGCGGCGGTCGACGCCCTGCTGGAGGCGGTGGCGAGGGAGTCGTCGCCCACCGTGGTGGTCGGCGACTTCAACCTCTCCGACCGCACGACGGCCTACCGCCGCCTCGACGCCGCCCTCCGGGACGCCGGCCGGGCGTCGTGGGCGGGGCCGACGTTCGTCTCCCTTAAGTACCGGCCGTTCCTGCTCCGCATCGACCACGTCTTCGTCACCCGCCAGTGGTGCGCGGCGGGCAGCGGCCGGTTCACCATCGCCGGCTCCGACCACCGGGGGGTGGCCACCGAGGTCGGCCCCTGCCCGGGCCTGCGCTAGCGCCCTGACCACAAACTTTCACCGCGTTCGCAGCGGCAACCTCCCTGGTCGCACTCGCCGCCGCAGGCGGCCACTACGGCTGCGGACACCGAGAAAGGACAGGGCCGAGGCGGCGCGAGCTCCGCTCGCCCGCCGGAGCACGATCCAACTCGGCCGAATGGAGTGAGCGAAGCGAACGAATGAGGTCGACGTACTAACGGGCGACGTGGGCCAGGGCGTCGGCGGGCAGTACCGGCTCGTTCCCCGACATGGGCAGCGGCACGGAGGCGACCCGGCACATCTTCCCCAGCAGGACGCTGCAGGGGACCGATGCGCCGACCCACGCGATCAGAGCCGTGCGGATCATGTCCTGAGGCTGCTCCTCACCCGCCGTGTCGAGCACCGGCCCGACCGCGCGCGACGCCACGATCGCCGAGGGGCGAGGGGGGCGCGCACTTCCGGTACGTCGGCCATGACATCGAAAGGCTACGCCGCCGACAACGGGAGCGAAAGGGGAAGATCCGGTTGGCCGATCCGGTGCCGGTGGTGACGTCGTTCACGCGTCACACTGGGGGGGTGGAGCCTCGGGGCGGCTGGTGACGGCGGCGGACCCCTACGCGGTGCTCGGCGTGCCCCCGTCGGCCACGGCCGACGAGCTGCGGGCGGCCTACCGGGCCCGCTCCCTGCTGCTCCACCCCGACCTGCACCGGGAGCGGCCCGAGCACGTCCGCCGGGAGGCCGACCGGGCCATGGCCCAGCTCACCGATGCCTACCGGGCGGCCCTGGCGGCGCGGGAGCCGGCCGCCCGGGCGGCGGGGCGGCGGGCGGCGGGCGCGCCCGGCGGTCGGGGGCCCGGGGCGGGGGCATACACGGGGACGGCCGGGGCGGGCGGTGGTGGCGCGCCCTCGGGCGGCGGCGGGCCGTCGGCGTTCCGCCGGCTGGGCCGCCCGGCCTCCCGGGCCCGCGTCGCCCGCCTGGCGGCCGACGCCGCCGAGCGCGACGGCGGCCTCGCCTACCGGCTGGGCTGGATGGTGGGGCGCCGCCGGTCCGGCTGACCGGCCCCGGGGGCGGCGGGCCGACGCCGGCTCAGCGCCCGGCCAGGGCCTTCACCAGGTTGGTCGCGGTGTCCTTGGGCGACACCTTGTACCAGGCCTCGGCGACGGTGCCGTCCGCGTCGACCAGGAAGGCGGACCGCACCACGCCGAAGTACTTCCTCCCGTACATCGACTTCTCGGCCCACACGCCGTAGGCCTCGGCCACGGCGTGGTCCTCGTCGGCCAGCAACGGGAAGCCGAGGCCGTGCCTCACGTCGAAGCGGGCCTGGCGCCGGGGCGGGTCGGGGCTGATGCCGACGATCACCGTGCCTCCCACCTCCCCCGCCACGTCCCGCAGGCCGCACGCCTGCGCGGTGCAGCCCGGCGTGTCGGCCTTCGGGTAGAAGTAGACGAGGTGCCATGCCTTCCGCTGCCTCAGGGACCTGCTCAGGGTGAAGGGCTCGCCCTGCTGGTCGAGCAGGGTGAAGTCCGGCGCCTCGTCGCCCGGCTTCAGCATGCGGGCACGGTATCCCACCAGCCTGCTGAGGCAGCGTGCCCGTCTCCTGGCCTCCGGACAGGCCCTGGCCACTGGTGCGGGCGGGCGAGCACGGCCGCCGGCTCAGCCACGACGAGGAGGACGCCATCCTCGGCTACGGCCCCGACGGCACGTGATCGTCGACACGTCGGCGCTCGTCGCCGTCGTCGTGCGCGAGCCCGGCCACGAGGCGCTGCTCGCCTCCGTCGCCCAGCCCGACACCGCCGCCGGGAGGGGGACGCCGACCATCGCCAAGCTCGGCATCGTCGTGAGCGCCCGCCTCGGCATCGACGCCCGGCTGCTCGTCGCCGACCTGCCGGAACAGCTCGAGACCGCCGAGGTGCCCTTCACCGAGGCCCACCGGCGAGCCGCCGTCGACGCCTTCCGGCGGTACGGGAGGGGCCGCCACGAGGCGGGGCTGGTCTTCGGCGACCGCCTGGCCCACGCCGTCGCCCGCCCGGCGGACGAGCCGCTGCTGTTCCTCGGCGACCCCTTCGCCGCCACCGACCTCACCGCCGCCTGATCGACCGTCGGCCGTCGAGGCTCGCTCGTCGCCACCGGGTCGCCTCGCGTTTGCCACGGACAGTGGGCGGGAAGGAGAGTCGCCCAGGTCGGCCGTGCGGCCGGCTGCCGCTCGGCGTCGCGAGCGCTGCCGGTGGGTGCCGCGGCTCGGGCGGAGGCGACCAAGGAGGAGAGCATTCATGGGCAACCTTCGACCGACGCGCGTCTCACCGGAGGAGCTCGAGGCGGAAGGGGCGGTGCTGCTTCCCGCCAAGGAGGTGATCTCGCTCCTCAACCTCAACGTGGACCTCGACCTCGCCCTCGACCTGGCGGCGCCCATCGACCTGGCGGTGGCGGCCAACGCCAACGTCGCCGCACCCATCGACGCCGCCGTCAGCGCCAACGTCCTGTCGCTCGACTCGGCGGCCACCGCGGCGGCGACGCAGCAGGTCCTCATCGACCAGCACATCGCCGGCGAGGCCATCGCCTACGCTCCCCAGGACGCCTCCGTGGACCAGGCCGGCACCCCGACCGACGCCGGCGCCACCGCGGACGCCGGCGCCACCGCGGACGCGGGGGCCACCGCCGACGCCGGCTCCACCACCACGACCGGCGCCACCACCGACACGGGGGCCACCGCCGACGCCGGCGCCACCACCACGACCGACGCCGGCGGGATCACCGACCCCGTGGAGCAGGCCGACCTGGCCGAGGGGGCGAGCGCCCTGCTGAGCGACGGCCTGCTGAACGTCGACGTGAAGGCCACCCTCGACGCCGACCTCGCCGCGCCCATCGCCGGCGCGGTGGCGGCGAACGCCAACGTCGCCGCGCCCATCGACGCCGCCGTGGCCGCCAACATCGGCTCGGTGGGCTCCGAGGCCATCGCCGTGGCCGACCAGACGGCGATCATCACCCAGAGCCTCGACGGTGTGACGGCGGAGGCCACCGCCGACCAGACCGCCGAGGTCGTGCAGTAGCCGGACCGGCCCTCGCGCTGCCGCCGGACCGCCTCGCCATGACGCCGTCGAGCACGCTCGCCCCCGCGCCACCCTCCGTCCCCTCGGTGGCGCGTGGGGTCGAGCTGGTCGGGCAGATGCCCGGGTCGGGCTACCGGCGGCCCCCCCGGCTGGTGCGCCGGGCCGACGGCCAGGCCATCCACCTCACGCCGCTGCTCTTCTCGGTGCTGGAGGCGATCGACGGCCGCCGTGACCACGCCCGGATCGCCGACGAGGTGGCGGCGGGGAGCGGCCGGCTGTTGACCGGCGACGAGGTCGCCTACCTGGTCGAAGAGAAGCTCCGGCCCCTGGGCCTGGTGACCGACCGCCACGGCGGGGAGCCGGTGGTCGAGCGGACGAACCCGCTGCTGGCGCTGCGGCTGCGGTTCGTGGTGTCCAACCCCGCCCTCACCAACCGGCTCACGGCGCCGTTCGCGCTGCTGTTCCACCCGGCGGTGGTGGCACCGGCGCTGGCCGCCTTCGCCTGGGTCACGGCGTGGGTCCTGCTCGACAAGGGCCTCGGGGCCCCGCTCCACAACGCCCTCTACGAGCCCCGCTCCCTGCTGCTCGTCTTCGCGCTCACGGCGCTGTCGGCGGGCTTCCACGAGTTCGGCCACGCCGCCGCCTGCCGGTACGGCGGCGCCACGCCGGGCGCCATGGGCGCCGCGCTGTACCTCGTGTGGCCCGCCTTCTACACCGACGTCTCCGACTCCTACCGCCTGGGACGGGCCGGCCGACTGCGCGTCGACGTCGGCGGGCTCTACTTCAACGCCATCTTCGCCGTCGGCGTCTTCGGCGCGTGGGCACTCACCCGCTCCGACGCCCTGCTGGTCATGGTGCCCGTCCAGCTGTTCCAGATGGTGCGCCAGCTGCTGCCCCTGGTGCGCTTCGACGGGTACCACATCCTGGCCGACCTCACCGGGGTGCCCGACCTCTTCGCCCACGTGCGCCCCACCCTCCGCGGCCTGCTCCCCCGCCACTGGGGCGACCCCGGGACCAAGGTGCTCAAGCCGTGGGCCCGCGCCGTGGTGACGGCGTGGGTGGCCGTCACCGTCCCCGCCCTCGCCGCCTTCCTCGTGATGCTGGTCCTCCTCCTCCCCCGCATCGTCGCCACCGCGGCCGACAGCCTCCGGCTCCAGTACGCCGTCCTCCAGGGCAACGTCGCCGACGGCGCGCTGGCCGACGTCGCCGCCCGCCTCCTGTCGCTGCTGGCCATCGCCCTGCCGCCACTCAGCATCGCCTACCTGCTCGCCCGCATCGCCCGAGCGACGTCGGTGCGGGCCTGGCGGGCGGCCGAGGACCACCCCCACGGGCGGCGCGCCGTCACCACCGCGCTGGCGACGGTCGCGGCCTTCGCCATGATGGCGTTGTGGCCGGGAGGCCAGTACGCACCGGTCCAGGCCGGCGAGCGGGCAGCGGCCGCCGACGGGTTCGGCGTCATCGCCGCACCGCTGCTGGGCGGCGTCCCACCTGCCGCCGCCGCCGACCGGCAGTCCCCCGAGCCGGCGGACATGGCCGCCATGCGCCGAGCCGCCGCCGAGCCGGCCCCAACGGGCACCGCCGCCGGCGGCCGGGTCCCGCGCCCGGCGACGGCCGGCGCCGGTCCCGCCGGCCAGCCGGGCGACGCCCCGGCGCCGCCGCCCGGGACGGGGGACAGCGCGCCGCCGGCGGCGGGGACGGGGCGCGCCGCGTGGCCGTTCCCGTTCGCCCCCCCGCCGGAGCCGGGCGCCGGCGACAACTTCGCCGTCGCCGTCAACACGGTCGACTCCAGCCACGTCTCGGACGTGCAGACGTCGCTGCTGTGGCTCGACGACGCCCGCATCGACCAGCGCAACCGGTCGTACGCGCTGGCCAGCTGCGCCGGGTGCACGGCGACGGCCACCGCCTTCCAGGTGATCGTGGCCCACGGCAGCCCCACGACGGTGGTCCCCGAGAACGCCGCCGTCGCCGTCAACTTCGAGTGCACCACGTGCGTCACCCACAGCATCGCCGTGCAGCTCGTGGTGACGACGAAGCAGACGCCTCCCGACGACGTGCGCCGGCGCGTCGAGTCCCGGTTCGCGGTGGCCGAGGCGCTGGAGGCAGGCGCCCCGCAGATCCGGACCGCCGAGCTGCGGTCGCGCCTGCTGGCCGTCAAGGCCGAGATCATCGAGATCCTCGAGCCCTACACCGACGAGGCCACGACGGCGACGGACGCCGACGGCGACGGGGCGGCGGCCGACTCCGTCCCGTCGCCGGCGGCTCCCACCACGACCACCTCCCCGACCCCGGAGGCCGCCTCCACGGCGACCTCCACCACGTCCACCTCGCCGACGAGCGAGCCGGCCCCGCCGGCCTCGACGTCCACCACGACGACGGGCGCCGAGAGCTCCACGACGACCGAGGCCTCCACGACCACGACGAGCGACGGGAGCCCCACGACCACGACCGCGCCCGCCACGACCACCACGACGAGCGACGGGAGCTCCACGACGACCGGGAGCTCCACGGCCACGACCACGACGACGAGCACCACGACGACCGCGCCGGCGCCGGCGGGCGACCCGGAGCCGCCCCCCACCACCACGGCGGCGCCGCCGGAGCGAGCCGCCGCCGG
>JBKHXC010000472.1:0-3081 GCA_046566225.1 Acidimicrobiia bacterium | reverse complement strand
GGCAGCCCGCCGTCGCCTCTTCACTCACGTAGTTCACTCGCAGACCCTGAAGCACTGACGGGCGCCGCGCCCCGGGTCGGCCCCAGGGGCCGCTAGGCTCCGGTCGTGGACTTCGACCGCAACACCGACCGCTGGATCTCCGCCGTGGTGCAGCTCAAGCCGGCCCACGAGCGGGCCCCCGAGGACGCCTACGAGGAGGCGGCGGCACCCCAGGTGAGCGTCCCCGAAGGCGTCAACATCGACACGGCGAAGGACGAGAAGCCGCGCGAGATGAAGGTGCCGGTCGCCGTGGCGCAGGTGGCGCGCACCAAGCAGTTCTTCGCCACCTCGGGCTTCGAGGTGCACGCCCCGGTGGGCGGGTCGTTCTCCATCGGGGGCAAGAAGTCGCACTTCGAGCGCTTCTTCGACACGTCGCTGGAGGTGGACGAGGACCAGCTCGGCGCGCCGGTCGCGGTGACGGGCGGCGGTCGCTCGCTCTCCCTGGAGCCCCTGCCCGAGGAGTTCCGCGGCCTGGTGCAGGAGATCTCCTTCATCCCCGCCGTCGAGGTTCCCGGCCTGCCGCGGTAGCGCCGGGCGCCCTCAGGGCGACGAGGGCAGCGCCGGCGGGGCGCCCTCGGCCGACTCGAGCTCGTCCGCCGTCATGAGCACGGCCCGGGCCTTGGACCCCTCCGAGGGCCCGACCACGCCCTTCTGCTCCAGCAGGTCCATGATCCGCCCGGCCCGGGCGAAGCCCACCCTGAGCTTGCGCTGGAGCATCGAGGTGGACCCGAGCTGGGACCGTACGACCAGCTCCATGGCGGCGGCCAGCATGCCGTCGTCGTCCTCGTCGCCCCCACCACCGCCGCCGCCGCCGGCCCGGCCGGCGCCGTCGGGCCCGTCGCCCTCCACCCCCTCGACGTAGCGGGGCGACGCCAGGCGCCGCCAGTGGGCGACCACGGCGCGCACCTCCTCCTCGCTGACCCACGGCCCCTGGATGCGGCGGGGCACGTTGGACGAGGCGGTGAGCAGCAGCATGTCGCCCTGGCCCACCAGGCGCTCGGCGCCCGCCTGGTCGAGGATCACCCGGCTGTCGGCCAGCGACGACACGGCGAAGGCGAGGCGGGACGGCACGTTGGCCTTGATCACGCCGGTGATGACGTCCACCGACGGCCGCTGGGTGGCGATGACCAGGTGGATGCCGAAGGCCCGGCCCATCTGGGCGATGCGGCAGATCGACTCCTCCACGTCCCGGGCCGCCACCATCATGAGGTCGTTGAGCTCGTCCACCACCACCAGCACGTACGGCAGGCGGGCGTGGTCGACGGTGGGGGGGACGCCGGGCGCCTGCTCGGCGGTCAGCTCCCCCCGGTCGTAGGCGGCGTTGTAGCCGGCGATGTCGCGGACCCCGACCTCGGCCAGCAGGTCGGTGCGCCGCTCCATCTCGGTCACCGCCCAGGCCAGGGCGTTGGCCGCCTTGCGGGGGTTGACGACCACCGGGGTGAGCAGGTGGGGCAGGCCGTTGTACTGGTTGAGCTCGACCCGCTTGGGGTCGACCAGGATCATCCGCACCTGGTCGGGGGTGGCCCGCAGCAGGATCGAGGTCAGCATTGAGTTGAGGCAGCTGGACTTGCCGGCCCCGGTGGCGCCGGCGATCAGGATGTGGGGCATGGCCGCCAGGCTCTCGATGACGGCCCGGCCGGCGATGTCCCGGCCCAGCGCCACCTCCAGCGGGTGGCGGGCGGGCTGGGCCTCGGGCGAGGCCAGGACGTCGCCCAGCGTCACCAGCTGGCGGGTGACGTTGGGCACCTCCACCCCGATGGCCGACCGGCCGGGGATGGGCGCCAGCAGGCGGATGTCGGGCGCCGCCATGGCGTAGGCGATGTCCTTCTGGAGGCTGGTGACCCGGGCCACCTTCACGCCCGGGCCCAGCTCGAGCTCGTAGCGGGTGACGGTGGGCCCCACCGTCTTGCCCAGCAGGCGGGTCTCCACGCCGTGGGCCGCCAGCGCCTCCTCCAGGGTGCGGCCCCGGGCGTCGAGCACCCGGTGGTCGACCTCGGCCGAGCGCGGGCGCTTGAGCAGCTGGAGCGGCGGCAGGCGCCACGGCGTGGGCGTGCCGGCGGGGCCGAGGTCGATGGACAGCTGGTCGCCGGCGGGGACGGGCCCGTCGGGGACGTGGACCTCGGCGGCGGGCGCCGCCTCCTGCTCGGGCTCGTCGGCGACGCCGGGCGCCTCCCCGGGGCGGGCGTCGGCCACCGGCTCGGGGGCCGGCGACCGGGCCGCCGGGTGGCGGCGGGCGCTGGCGTCCAGCCCCCGGCGGCCGCCCAGGTTGGCCAGCCGGCGGGCGACGCCGGCCAGGCCCCGTCCTGCCCACGACGCCGCCGCGCCCAGCCGGTCGGCGGCGGCCCTCGCCGGCGTGCGGGTGAGCACCAGGGCGGCCACCCCGCCGGCGCTGCCCAGGACCAGGGCGGCGCCCCACGGGGACAGCAGGGCGCCCAGCGGCCCTGCGACCGCCACCCCCAGCCAGCCGCCGGCGCCCCGCAGGGCGGCCCGGCCGGCGTCGAGGCGGGGGGCGCCGCCCAGCAGGTGGCCCATGCCCGAGCAGGCGACCACCGCCAGCCCGGCCCCCACCACCGCCCGGCCCGGCTCGGCCCGGGGGCGGCCCTGGACCAGGGTCAGGCCCACCCAGGCCAGCGCCGGCGGGACGACGAAGCGTCCCCACCCCAGCACCAGCCCGGTGGCCTTGCCCAGCGCCCCCCCGGCCGGCCCGGCCAGGTCGGCGTAGATGCCGAGGGCGGCCAGCAGCCCGCCGACCAGCAGGGCGACGCCCCACACGTCGTCGGCCTGGCGGCCGATGGCCCGGGCCAGGCCGGCCCGGACCCGGGCGGGCAGCGACGGGCGCCGCCGCCCGCCCCGGCCCGGGCGGGCCGGCGCCCGGCGGGCGGCGGGCGGCCGACGGGCGGGCGGCTTGCGCTTGGTCGAGGTCGCCACAGTGACCACAACAGTAACAGCAGCACCTCCGGCCACAACGGAGCGCCGCCCTCCGCCGTTCTCGTCGCGGAAACGTCCCGGATCCGGGGCGTTTCCGCGACGAGAAGGGGCCGG
>JBKHXC010000471.1:0-5027 GCA_046566225.1 Acidimicrobiia bacterium | reverse complement strand
TCAGCGACGCCGTCGCGCAGGGTGGCCCTGCCGCTCTGGTCGAACTCGATCGGTAGGTTCTTGAAGCACATCGGCTTTCGTCTCCTGAGCGCGGCTGGGCGAGCGGGCGGTGGTCCTCGGCGTCGTGTCCCCGGCGGCGAGAAGGTCGCCGATCGGTGGGTGCAGTCTGCACACAGTGCGTTTAGCGTGGTAAAGCTTTCGTAAGCATGGCTAATCCCGCTGACCAGGACCCTCGCCGCCTCCCCGACGGCAGGGTGAGTACCGGTGTCGCCGACGTCGACGAGCTCGTGGGGGGGTTGATCCCCGGGGACAACGTGGTGTGGGTGACCGACGACGCCGACGTGCCCCGCCGGATGGAGGAGGCCTTCCTGGCGTCGGCCGGGAGGGCGGGACTGCCGCGGGCCTACGTCACGACGTCCGAGCGGCCCGATCGGGTCGGGGAGCGGGTGGGTCCCGACGTTCCCGTCCTCGACGCCCGCCCCCGGCAGTCCCACGCCGCCGCCGACGTCCTGGAGCAGGCCCTCATGGAGAGGTGCGCGCCGGCCTCCCCGGCGTGCGTCGTCATCGACGGGCTCGACGCCCTCGCCCGCCGGTGGGGGCCGGAGCGGGGGTTGGCCTTCTTCAGCCGGGTGTGCCCCCGGATGTTCGACGCCGGCGCCATCGCCTACTGGCGGGCGCCCCGGCGGGAGCTGGGATCGGCGTTCCTCGAGCAGGTTCAGAAGGTGACCCAGTGCGTGCTGGAGGTGGGGCGGGGCTCGTTCCGCGTCCTCAAGGCGGAGGGCCGGCCGGCCTCGGTCCAGGGTGTGCAGCTCGGGCTCACGGTGGGCGACGGCGGCGTCCACCTCGACCACGAGCGGGCCCTCGGCCGCCTGGCGCGGGGCCTCGAGCTCCTCCGCAAGCAGCGCAATCTCAGCCAGGCGGATCTCGCCCGCCTGGCCGGCGTGACGGCCAGCGCCATCTCCCAGGCCGAGGCCGGCCGGCGGGGCCTCTCGCTCGACACCCTGCTGGCCCTCTCCGAGCGCCTGGGCGTCACGATCGACCAGCTCCTCGGCGGCGTGGCCGGTCCCGGCTACGTCCTCGCCCGGCGGGACCGCACGCGCCGCGGTGGCTCGTACGCCGCCCTCCTCGACGACCCGGGCGCCGGGCTGCGCGCCTACCTCGTCACCCTGGCGGCCGGGGAATCGGGCGTGCCTCCGCTTGCGCATCGCGGCGCCGAGATGGTGCTGGTGGCGGCCGGGCTCGTCCAGGTACGGGTGGACGACGACACCCCGGTCATGCGGGCGGGCGACGCCGTGGTCGCCACCGACGTCGCCATCGGCGGGTGGCGGAACCTCACCATGGAGCCGGCCCGCCTCTTCTGGGTCCTGCGGGACTGACGGCCGACCGGCGGCGGGGCGGCCCGACCGGCCCCGCTTTGGGTCGTAACACCCGGTTGTGGTCCGGGAAACACCGGCGAAACAGGGCCCCGTTAGCTTCCGTTCACCTGCGGCCCGTCCCGGAGCCGCCCAGGGGAAGGAGGGCTCGGGCGGTGAGGCTGACGCCGACCGACGTCGACAAGCTGCTCGTGTCGGTGGTGGCCATGGTGGCCCGCGACCGGCGGGAGCGCGGTGTGCGGCTCAACGCCCCCGAGGCCACTGCCCTGCTCTCGTCGTTCGTCCTCGAGGGCGCCCGGGACGGCCGGTCGGTGGCCGAGCTCATGGCCGCCGGTCGCCACGTGCTGGGGCCGGACGACGTGATGGAGGGGGTGGGCGACCTGCTGCACGAGGTGCACGTGGAGGCCACCTTCCCCGACGGCACCAAGCTGGTGACCGTCCACCGGCCCATCGCATGATGGTCCCCGGGGAGTTGGTGGCGGCCGAGGGCGACGTCGAGGTCAACGCCGGCCGCGAGCGACGCACGCTGGTCGTGGAGAACACCGGCGACCGGCCGGTGCAGGTGGGGTCGCACTTCCACTTCGCCGACGTGAACTCCGCCCTGGCGTTCGACCGGCCGGCGGCCCAGGGCTTCCGCCTCGACGTGCCCGCCGGCACCGGCGTGCGGTTCGAGCCCGGCGTCTCCCGGGCCGTCGCCCTGGTACGGCTGGGCGGGACCGGGTCGGTTCCGGGCCTCCAGCGGCGGGATCCCTGAGGTGCGCATCCCGAGGGCGAGCTACGCCGAGCTGTACGGGCCGACGGTGGGCGACCGGGTGCGGCTGGCCGACACCGACCTGTGGATCAGCCCCACCGAGGACCGCTGCACCCCGGCGGGACCGGGCGACGAGGCGGTCTTCGGCGGCGGCAAGGTGGTGCGCGAGTCGATGGGCCAGGCGTTGACCTCGGCCGTCGACCTGGTGATCACCAACGTCGTCGTGCTGGACCACTGGGGGGTGGTGAAGGCCGACGTGGGGGTCAAGGACGGTCGCATCGCCGGCGTGGGCAAGGCCGGGAACCCCGACGTGATGGACGGGGTGACGCCCGAGCTGGTCGTGGGCCCGGAGACCGAGGTGCTGGCCGGCGAGGGGCGGATCCTCACCGCCGGCACCGTCGACTGCCACGTCCACCTGGTCTGCCCCCAGGTTGTGGAGGCCGGCCTGGCGGCGGGGACGACGACGATGGTCGGCGGCGGCACCGGTCCGGCCGAGGGCACCAAGGCGACGACGGTCACGCCCGGCGGCTGGTACCTGGCCCGCATGCTGGAGGCGCTCGACCCCTACCCCGTCAACGTGGCCCTGCTCGGAAAGGGCAACACCGTGTCCCAGGAGGCGCTCGCCTCCCAGGCCCGGGCGGGCGCCGCCGGCTTCAAGCTGCACGAGGACTGGGGCACCACGCCGGCCGCCATCGACGCCTGCCTCACCGCCGCCGACCGCCTGGGCGTGCAGGTCGCCATCCACACCGACACCCTGAACGAGGCGGGCTTCGTCGGTGACACCCTGGCGGCCATCGCCGGCCGGGGCATCCACGCCTACCACACCGAGGGCGCCGGTGGCGGCCACGCCCCTGACATCATCACGGTCGCGTCGTACCCCAACGTACTGCCGTCGTCGACCAACCCGACGCGGCCCCACACCGTCAACACCATCGACGAGCACCTCGACATGCTCATGGTGTGCCACCACCTGAACCCCAAGGTGGCCGAGGACATCGCCTTCGCCGAGAGCCGGATCCGGCCGTCCACCATCGCCGCCGAGGACGTGCTCCACGACCTGGGCGCCATCTCGATGATCGGGTCGGACTCCCAGGCCATGGGCCGGGTGGGCGAGGTGGTGATCCGGACGTGGCAGACGGCCCACGTGATGAAGTCGCGCCGGGGGGCCCTGCCGGGCGAGCCGGTGGCGGGCGCCGACAACCTGCGGGCCCGTCGCTACGTGGCCAAGTACACCATCTGCCCGGCGGTGGCCCACGGCCTCGACGGCGAGGTGGGCTCGGTGGAGCCCGGCAAGCTGGCCGACCTGGTGCTGTGGGACCCGGCCTGGTTCGGCGTGCGGCCCCATGCGGTGGTCAAGGGCGGCATGGTGGCCTGGGCGGCCATGGGCGACGCCAACGCCTCCATCCCGACTCCCCAGCCGGTCATGGCTCGGCCCATGTTCGGCGCCACCGCCGCCGGCGCCCTGTCGGTGGCGTGGGTGGCTCCCGCCGCCCTCGACGACGGCCTGCCCGACCGGCTGGGCCTCGGCCGCCGGGTCCTGCCGGTGGCCGGGACCCGGGAGCGGGGCAAGGCCGACCTCCCCGAGAACGGCGCCACGCCGCTCATCGAGGTCGACCCCTCCACCTTCACCGTCCGCCTCGACGGCGAGGTGGTGGTGCCCGAGCCGGCATCGGTACTCCCCATGGCCCAGCGCTACTCGCTGTTCTGACCGGTGGGGCCGACCGCCGCCGCACGCCCATCCCGCCTCGGCGCCGACTGGGGGCCGGGCCGGTGAGCGGGGCGGTCCTGCTCCTGCTGGGCGACGGCCGCTTCCCCGGCGGCGGGTCGGCCCACTCGGGAGGGCTGGAGGCCGCCGTGGCCGCCGGCCGGGTGGTGGACCTCGACGGGGTCGAGCGCTTCGTGGCCGGCCGGCTGGCGACCACCGGGCCGGCCGACGCCTGGCTCGCGGCCGCCGCCTGCGCCGGTCGGGATCCGTGGGCACTGGAAGCGGAGTGCGAGGCCCGCTGCCCGTCTCCGGCCCTGCGGGCCGCCGGGCGGGCCCTGGGCCGCGGGCTGCGGCGGGCGGCGGCCGCCGCGTGGCCGGCGGTGGCCGGGGTCGGCGTCGAGCAGCACCCGGTCGTCCTCGGCCTGGTGGCGCGGGCCGCCGGCCTGGCGCCGGCCGAGGCGGCCGCCCTCGCCGTCCACGGGCTGGTCGCCGGCACGGTCTCGGCCTGCGTCCGCCTGCTCCCCGTCGACATGGCCGACGCCGCGGCGGTGGCCGCCCGGCTGGCGCCGGCGGCCGACGCGGTCGCGGCGCAGGCCGCCCTCGACGCCGCCGGTCCCCTGGGCGGGGGGCCGGCGTGGTCGGCGCCGGCGCTGGAGCGGCGGGCCGAGGACCACGCCGGTTGGGAGGTGCGGCTCTTTGCATCGTGACGGCGACCACGACGACGGCCCGGCCGCCGGCGGTGGGCCCGCCGCCGGCGCGGGCGTCCGCCGCCCCCTGCGGGTGGGCATCGGCGGGCCGGTCGGCTCGGGCAAGACGGCGCTCGTCGCCGCCCTGTGCCGGGCGTTCGCCGGGCGGCTCGAGGTGGCCGTCGTCACCAACGACATCTACACCCGCGAGGACGCCGAGTTCCTGCTGCGCGCCGGCGTGCTGCCACCGGACCGCATCGCCGCGGTGGAGACCGGGTGCTGCCCCCATACCGCCATCCGCGACGACGTCGCCGCCAACCTGGACGCCGTCGAGCGGCTCACCGCCGCCCACCCCGGCCTGGACGTGGTGCTGGTGGAGTCGGGCGGCGACAACCTGACCGCCACCTTCAGCCCCGCCCTGGCCGACGTTCAGCTGTTCGTGATCGACGTCGCCGGCGGGGACAAGGTCCCCCGCAAGGGGGGGCCGGGCGTCATCCGCTCCGACCTCCTGG
>JBKHXC010000470.1:0-6734 GCA_046566225.1 Acidimicrobiia bacterium | reverse complement strand
CCCGTACCTGCTGTCCGTCGGCACCCTGGAGCCCCGCAAGAACCTGGCCCGCCTGGTCGCCGCCTACCGCACGGCCCGGCCGTCGCTCCCCGAGCCGTGGCCGCTGGTGCTCGTCGGCCCCCGGGGGTGGGGCGTCGACGCCGCCGCCCTGGCCGGCCAGCCCGGCGTGGTGGTCGCCGGGGCGGTGGACGACGCCGTGCTGGCCGGCATGTACGCCGGCGCCCGGTGCGTGGCGTACGTCCCGCTGCTCGAGGGCTACGGGCTGCCGGCGGTGGAGGCCATGGCCGCCGGCGTGCCCGTGGTGGCCAGCCCGGTGCCGAGCACCGCCGGGGCGGCCCTGGAGGTCGACCCCCTCGACCCCGCCGCCATCGCCGCCGGCCTGGTGCAGGCGGCCGGCGACGGGGCCCGGCGGGCGGACCTGGTCGCCGCCGGCCTGCTGCGAGCCGGCCAGCTCCGGTGGAAGGCGGCGGCCGCCCGCCACGTCGAGGCCTGGCGGGCGGTGGCGTGACCGGGCCCGGCGCCACCCCCGCCGGCGGGCCGTCCCCGCCCGCCGCCGGCGGCCCGCTGCCGGTGGCCCTCGACGTGAGCGCCGTCCCCTCCAACCCGTCCGGCGCCGGGCGCTACACCATCGACCTGGCCGCCGCCCTGTCGCGGCGCGACGACGTGGCCGTCACCTTCGTCGCCCGCCGCGACGACCGGGACCGCTGGGAGGCCCTCTCGCCGGGGGCCACCGTGGTGGCGGCCGCACCGCGGACCCGCCCCGCCCGGGTGGCCTGGGAGCAGGCCCGCCTGCCCCGCCTGCTGCGGAGGCTCCCCGTGCGGGTCCACCACTCGCCGCACTACACCATGCCGGAGTCGGCCTCCCTGCCCCGGGTGGTGACCGTCCACGACCTGACCTTCTTCGACCATCCGGAGTGGCACGAGCGCACCAAGGTGGCCCTGTTCCGCCGGGCCATCCGGGTGGCCGCCCGCCATGCCGCGGCGGTGGTGTGCGTCAGCCGGGCCACCGCCGAGCGCCTGGCCGCCCTGTGCCCGGCGTCGTGCCCGGTGCGGGTCATCCCCCACGGCGTGGACCACGAGCGCTTCCGGCCCGTCCCCCCACCCGGTGCCGACGACGACGCCGCCCTGGCCGCCCTGGGGGTACGCCCGCCCTACATCGCCTTCGTCGGCACCGTCGAGCCCCGCAAGGACGTGGCCACGCTCGTCAAGGCGTTCGACCGCATGGCGCCCGGCCACCCCGAGCTCTCGCTGGTCCTGGCCGGCGTGGCGGGCTGGGGGAGCAAGCCGGTGGAGGCCGCCATCGCCGCCGCCGGGGCCGCCGGGCGCATCGTGCGCACCGGCTACGTGGCCGACGACGTGGTGCCGAGCCTCCTGCGCCGGGCCGCCGCCGTCGCCTACCCGTCGCTGGAGGAGGGCTTCGGCCTGCCCGCCCTGGAGGCCCTGGCCTGCGGGGCGCCCCTGGTCACCACCACCGGGTCGGCCATGGAGGAGATGGCGGCCGGCGCGGCCATGCTCGTCGGCCCCGGCGACGTCGACGGCCTGGCCGGCGTGCTCGACATGCTGGTGCGGGGCGACGCCGGGATGGAGGCCCGCCGCCAGCGCGGGTTCGCCGTCACCGCCCGCCACACCTGGGAGGCCAGCGGCCGGGCCCACGCCGAGCTGTACCGGGCCGTGGCGGGGGGGTAGGCGTGCGGGCCTACGTCACCGGCGGGTCGGGGTTCGTGGGCACCTGGCTGCGGGCCCACCTGGCGGCGGCGGGCGACGAGGTGGTGGCGACGGGAGCCGAGGTGGACGTCACCGACCCCGGCGCCGTGGCCCGGGCCATGGCCGCCGCCCGGCCCGACGCCGTCTACCACCTGGCCGGCCTGGCCCACGTCGGCCGGTCGTGGGAGGAGCCGGCCGAGTACTTCCGGGTCAACGCCGGCGGCACCCTCCACGTGCTGGAGGCGGCCCGCCGCTGCCCCGGCCCGCCCCGGGTGGTGATGGTCAGCTCGGCCGAGGTGTACGGCTCGGTGGGCCCCGACCAGCTGCCGGTGGGCGAGGGGGAGCCGCTGCGCCCGGTGTCGCCCTACGCGGCGGCCAAGGCGGCCGCCGAGCTGGTCGCCGTGCAGGCCCACCTGGGCCACGGCCTGGCCGTCGTGCGCGCCCGCCCGTTCAACCACACCGGCCCCGGGCAGGCGGCCTCGTTCGTGGTGCCGGCGTTCGCCCGGCGCATCGTGGCCGCCCAGCGGGACGGCACGGGCGCGCTGCGGGTGGGGAACCTGTCGGCCGCCCGCGACCTGCTCGACGTGCGCGACGTGGTCCGCGCCTACCGCCTCCTCGCCGTGGCCGGCGAGGCGGGCGAGGCCTACAACGTGTGCTCGGGCGGGGCGGTGGTGATCGGCGACCTGGTGCGGCGCATGCTGGAGCTGGCCGGGGCCGACCTGGAGCTGGTGGAGGACCCCGAGCTGCTGCGGCCGGTGGACGTCCCCGTGCTGCGGGGCGACCCGTCCCGCCTGCGGGCGGCCACCGGCTGGCGGCCCGAGGTGCCCCTCGACGCCACCCTGCGGGCCGTGCTCGACGAGGCCCGGGCCGAGCCTCAGGCCGCCCTAGGGGGCGGGCGGCCTGAGGGCCGACCTGAGGGCGTCGATCGCCTCCCGCACGCCGGGAGGTAGGCGCTCCTCCAGCTCCGGGAGCTGGCGGGCCAGCTCCCGGCGGCGGACCTGGGCCCGCTGGAGGCCGATCACCACCAACCCGACGGCCACGTAGACGGCGTCGCGGAGGGCCTCGGGGACGTCGTCCACGGGCCCAGCATACGGAGCCGCCGTTGCCTGCGGACCGCCGGCCGGGCCCCGTGGCGACCCCGGCCGCCGCGGCCCTGCCGCTAGCCTCCGGGCGGACATGGACTCCCCGCTGCAGGCGCCGCCCGTCGTCGCCGTGGTGGTCACCTGCGATTCGGGGCCCTGGCTCGAGGAGGCGCTGGAGGCCCTCGGCGACCAGGACTACCCGAACCTGTCGGTGCTGGTGGTGGACGCCGGCAGCGCCGACGACCCGACCCCGCGCGTGGCGTCGGTCCTGCCCGACGCCTACGTCCGCCGCCTGGGCGAGAACCCGGGCTACGCGGCCGCCACCAACGAGGTGCTGGGCGTGGTGGAGGGCGCCTCCCACTTCCTCCTGTGCCACGACGACGTGGCCCCCGCCCGCGACGCCGTGCGCCTGCTGGTCGAGGAGGCGTTCCGGTCCAACGCCGGGCTGGTGTGCCCCAAGCTCGTCTCCTGGGACGACCCCCGCCGGCTGCTCCAGGTCGGCCTGGGCATCGACAAGAGCGGCGCCCCCCATCCCCTGGTGGACCGGGGCGAGCTCGACCAGGAGCAGCACGACTCCGTGCGCGACGTCTTCGTCGCCCCCGGCGGGTGCACGCTCGTCCGCGCCGACCTCTTCGCCGGCCTGGGCGGGCTGGACCCCGTCATGCGCCTCTACGGCGAGGACGTCGACCTGTCGTGGCGGGCCCAGATCGCCGGCGCCCGGGTGGTGGTGGCGCCGGCGGCCCGGGTGCGCCACCTGGAGGCCATGTCGGCCGGGCTGCGCTCGCCGGGGGGCGGGCCGCCGCCGGCGGACCTGCCCGCCCTGCGGCGCAAGGCGCGCCCGCTCCAGCTCCGCCACCGCCTGCGGGCCGTGCTCAAGGACTACAGCGCCCTCCACCTGGTGTGGGTCCTGCCCCAGGTGGCGCTGCTGGCCGTGGCCGAGATCGCCTTCGGCCTGCTCTCGGGCCACACCGCCACCGCCCGCGACACGGCCCGGGCCTGGACGTGGAACCTCCGCCGCCTCGGGGACCTGCGGGCGGCCCGGCGCCAGCTGCGCCGCCTCCGGCGCCTCCCCGACTCGGAGGTGCGCCGCCTCCAGGTGCGGGGCAGCGCCCGCTTCAGCGGCTTCGTCCGCGGCCAGCTGGCCAGCGAGCGGGTCCGGCGCCGGGCGGGTGCGCCGCTGGCCCTGCTGCGGCCCGTCGACGCCGAGGGGTCGCCGCCGGCCGGCTACCTGCTGCCCCTGGTGGTGTGGGGCGGCGTGGCCCTCGTCCTCCTGGCCGGCAGCCGCCACCTCCTCACCGGGCGCATCCCCGCCGTGCACCAGCTCGCCCCCTTCCCCGGCGCCTGGTCGATGCTGCAGTCGTTCCTCAGCGGGTGGCACCAGTCGGGGCTCGGCTCCGAGTCCCCGGCGCCGGCGGCCTTCGCCCTGCTGGGGCTGGGCAGCGCGGCGCTGGGCGGCGCCAGCGGCCTGCTGCGGACCGCCGTGGTGCTCGGAGCCCTGCCCCTCGGCGCGGTGGGGGCGTACCGGCTGGCGGCGCCGCTGGGGTCCCTGCGGGCCCGCCTGGCCGCCCTGGTCGTCTACGTCGCCGTCCCCATGCCCTACAACGCCCTGTCCCGGGGCCAGCTGGGCGGGCTGGTGGCGTACGCCCTCGCCCCCTGGCTGCTCCGGTCCCTGCTGCGGGCGACCGGCCTCGCCCCCTTCGGCGACGGGCCCCGGCCCGGCGCCGGGCTGCGGCCCGTGCTGGGCCTGGGCGTCGCCGTGGCCGTCGCCGCCGCCCTGGCCCCCCCCGTGGCCGCCATGGTGGTCCTGGTGGGCGCCGCCCTGGCCCTGTCGGCGGTGCTCGCCGGGCAGCCGGGGGCCCTCCTGCGGGCCCTGAGCGCCGCCCTGGCGGCCGTGGCGGTGGCGGCCGTGCTGCTGTTCCCCTGGTCGGTCGCCTTCGCCCTCCCCGGCGCCCGGCTGTCGTCGCTGGCCGGGGTGGGATCCTCGCCGGCCGCCGCCTTCACGCTGGGCGAGCTGCTCCGCTTCCACACCGGCTTCCTGGGAGGTCCACCCGTGGGGTGGGTGTTCCTGGCCGTCGCCGGGCTCCCCCTGCTCGTCGGCCGCGACTGGCGCCTGGCGTGGGCCGCCCGCCTGTGGGTGGTGGCGCTCACCGGGTGGGGGCTGGCCTGGGCCGCCGGGCGGGGGTGGCTGCCCGTCCCCGTGCCGCCCCCCGACGTGCTGCTCGCCCCGGCCGCCGCCTCGCTGGCGCTGGCCGCCGGCCTGGGGCTGGCCTCGTTCGAGCTCGACATGCCCTGGTACCGGTTCGGGTGGCGCCAGCTCCTCTTCACCGCCACGCTGGCCGCCACCGTGGTGGGGACGGTGCCGGTCGCCTCCGCCGCCCTGGGCGGGCGCTGGGGCCTGCCCCGGGAGGATCTCGCCGGCCTCCTGGCCTGGATGCCGGAGCGGCGGGCCGACGGGCCGTTCCGGGTGCTGTGGCTGGGCGACCCCGCCGCCCTGCCCCTCACCGGCTGGCGCCTGGACGACGGCCTCGCCTACGGCACCTCCCGCGACGGGCCGCCCGACGCCGGCGGGCTGTGGCCGGCCCCCTCGCCCGGCGCCGCCGGCCGGCTGGGCCGGGCGGTGGCCGTCGCCCGGGAGGGCGGCACCACGTCGCTCGGCCACCTCCTGGCGCCCGCCGCCGTCCGCTACGTCGTGGTGCCGCTGCGGGCGGCGCCGTCGCGGGCCGGGTCCCTCGTGGTGCCGGTCCCTCCCGACCTGCGGGTGGCGCTCGACGCCCAGGTCGACCTGCGCAAGCTCCAGGGCGACGACGCCGTGCTCGTCTACGAGAACGCGGCGTGGGCGCCGGCCCGGGCCCGGCTCCGCCCCGACGTCGACCTGGCCCGGGGCGACGACGGCCTGGCCGGCCTGCGGGGCCTGGAGCTGGCCGGCTCGGAGCCCGTGCTGGCCGAGCGGCGGTCGCCCACGTCCTTCGCCGGGCCGCTGAACGAGGGCGACCGGGTGGCCCTGGCCGAGGCGTCGTCGCCCGGGTGGCGCCTGGAGGTGGGCGGCCGCGCGGCGCCCCGGTCGGAGGCGTTCGGGTGGACCAACGCCTTCGCCTCTCCGGCCACCGGGGACGCCACCCTGCGCTACCGCACCTCGCCGCTGCGCTACGGCGCCGTCGCCGCCGAGCTGGCCGTGTGGGTGCTCGTGGTCCGCCACCTCGTGCGCACCCGGCGCCGGGACGGGGGGAGGGCGCCGTGACCGCCCGCCGCGGCCCCGTCCTGGTGGCCGTGGCCGCCCTGCTGGTCGCCGGCGGGGTGGCCGACCGCCGCGCCGTGCCCCGCCTCCCGCTGTCGCCGGCCGCCGCCGCCCGCGCCGTCATGCCGACGGCGGCGCCTCCCGGCGCCCTGTCCTCGACGTGGTTCTGCGTGGGCGCCACCGCCGCCCCCGGCGGCCGGGCCGACGGCGTGGTGGCCATCGCCAACCCCACCGGGCGCCCGGTCGCCGGCGCCGTCACCGTGGTGCCCGTGCAGGGGGAGGCCCGGTCGGTGCCCGTCGCCGTCGAGGCCCGCTCGGTGGCCTCCGTCGCCCTGCGCGACGTGGTGGAGACGCCCTTCGCCGCCGCCCTCGTCGACGTCGACGGCGGCCAGGTCGCCGCCGAGCTGGTGGTACGGGGCCCGCTGGGCTCCGACGCCGCGCCGTGCTCGTCGCGGGCGTCGAGCCGTTGGTACTTCGCCGACGGCGTCACGGCCAGGGACGCCTCGCTGCTGCTGTCGCTGTTCAACCCGTTCCCCGAGGACGCCATCGTCGACCTGTCATTCAGCACCGACCAGGGGCGCGCCGCCCCCGCCGCCTTCCGGCCCATCGTGGTCCCCGGCCGCACGCTGGTGGTGCGGGAGAGCGGGGACCACGTCCGCCGGCGCAACGCCGTCTCCACCGCCGTCGCCGTCCGCACCGGGCGGGTGATCGCC
>JBKHXC010000469.1:0-1527 GCA_046566225.1 Acidimicrobiia bacterium | reverse complement strand
TGGTCGACGCCTTCTACGTGACCGACGCCGCCGGCGCCAAGCTGAGCGACGACGCCCACCGCCGCGAGGTCGAGCGGGCCGTGCTGCTCGAGCTCAGCCGGGTGGGCTGACCGCGTCGCTCGGCCGCCGGCCCGCGCCCGCCCCCGTCCGCGCGGCGGCGACCGGCCCGGCGCCCGGCGTTACCCTGCACGCCGTGAGCGACGCACCCGGCCCGGCGTCGGCTTCCGACCTGCTGCGGTGGAGCGAGGCGCTGGCCGCCGTCGCCCGGACGGGCCTCGGCTTCACCGACAACCTCTACGAGCGGGAGCGCTTCGAGGAGGTGCTCAAGGTGGCGGCCGACATGCGGGTGGCGGCCGGCTCGGCCCTGCGACCCGACCAACTGGTGGCGGAGTGGATGAAGGCGGTGGGCGAGGGCGTCAGCGGCTACGTCACGCCCAAGGTGGCCGTGGGCGCGGTGGTGGGCAACGACCGGGGCGAGCTGCTGCTCGTGCGACGGGCCGACTCGGGGGTGTGGCTGTACCCCACCGGCTGGGCCGACGTCGGCTACTCGCCGGCGGAGGTGGCGGTCAAGGAGGTGGCCGAGGAGACCGGCATCGACGTGGAGCCGGTCCGGGTGATCGCCGTGTTCGACGGGCTGCGCCTCGGCTTCACCCGCATCCCGCTCTACTCGGTGGTGTTCCACTGCCGGGTGCTGGGCGGCGAGCTGCGCCGCCACCCGCTCGAGTGCACCGACGTGGGGTGGTTCGGGGAGCCGGACCTGCCCGCCCCGCTGGCCGGGGTGGAGCGCTGGCGCAGCACCGCCTTCGCCGCCATCCGGGGAGAGCCGGTGGAGCCCTTGTTCGACGCCCCGCGGGCCGGTCCCCCGCACCCCCCCTCAGGGGGCTGACCCGGCCAGCTGCCCGAGCAGGGCGTCGACGACCGACACGGCGCCGCCGGTGCGCTCCCAGGCGTCGCCGATGCGGCGGTGGTCGACCAGGCCGCAGGCGTCGGGGGCGATGCCGAGGGACCGGCTCGCCGCCGCCCGGAGGGGGGCGGGCTCGGCCTCGTCGCCGTAGGCCGGGTACGCCTCCAGCCCGTCCCACAGATCCACGGGCGAGGCGACCGGGTCCTCGCCCCGGGCCAGGGCGAGCGCCACGCCGGCGAACAGGTCGTAGGTCCCGGCGGAGCGGGGGCGGCGGAACCCGGCCACCGGGTGGAGCCGCCACTCCAGGGCGACGCCGCCCGGCCCGTCGTCGCGGATCCACACCTGCGAGCCGTTCACGTAGGCGTCGAGGGGCTCCCCGAAGCGCTCGTCGAGGGCCACCACCAGCCGGGCCGAGATGCGCCAAACGCACGTGGGCGTCAGGGGGGGCGGGGCCACGACCCCACGCTACGGGGCCGGGCCTGCCAGCATGGCGGGATGCGACGACTGGCCGCCCTGCTGGCGGCGGCGGCGGTGGTCGCCGGCGCCTGCGGCGGCGACGGGGGCGAGGGGGCGGCCCGGCCGGGACCGTCGTCGCCGGCGACCACCGCCACCAGCACCACCGC
>JBKHXC010000468.1:0-10253 GCA_046566225.1 Acidimicrobiia bacterium | reverse complement strand
CGGGCCGGGCCGGCCTCCGGCTCAGCGGCTCGGGGTGATCCTCACCACGACCGAGCCGGTGCCCTCGAAGCTGTAGCCCTCGGGGAACTCGGGATCCGACCCGTCGCTCACGAAGCTGAACGAGAAGGTGCACGTCACCGGGTCCTTCACGCCCTTGGCCGACCGGCCCTTGGCGCTCCCCGGCTCGCTGAAGGTCTCGACGACGTTCCCGCTCGGGTCGCGCACCGTGCCGGTGAACTCGCCGAAGGCGACGGGCACCAGCACGGCCGTGCCGTCGGCCACGTGGCCGGGCGTGAACTCGCCGTTGCCGTTGACGTAGACCACGTAGCTCCGGCCGTTGTCGCACTCGAGGGGGATGGCGTCGCCCCCCTTGGGGTCGGCGCCCGCCGCACCGACGACCAGCGTCGAGGCCATGCCGAGCGCGACAAGCCCACCTGCGATACGAAGTCCCACCGTTGCCTCGCTCTCCTCGGTGCCACCGCCGTGGCCTCCCTGGAAAGGTCGCGGATGGGCAGGGCGGAGTCAAGGGCGAAATGGGCGATGGGCGCCGGACGCCTATCCTCGGGCCGATGACGACCGACAACCGGCCCCGCTCGCGCGAGGTCACCGAGGGCTTCGAGCGGGCGCCGGCCCGGGCCATGCTGCGCGCCGTCGGCATGACCGACGAGGACTTCTCCAAGCCCCAGGTCGGCGTGGCGTCGTCGTGGAACGAGGTCACCCCGTGCAACATGCCCCTCGACGCCCTGGCCGAGCGGGCCAAGGAGGGGGTGCGGTCGGCCGGCGGCTACCCGATCGAGTTCGTGACCATCGCGGTGAGCGACGGGATCTCCATGGGCCACGAGGGCATGCGGGCGTCGCTGGTGAGCCGCGAGGTCATCGCCGACTCGGTGGAGACCGTCATGCACGCCGAGCGCTTCGACGGCCTGGTCACCCTGGCCGGCTGCGACAAGTCGCTCCCGGGGATGCTCATGGCCGCCGCCCGCCTCGACCTGCCCTCGGTCTTCCTCTACGGCGGGTCGATCCTGCCCGGCCGCATACCCGGCGACCCGGCCGAGCGCAACCTCGACATCGTCAGCGTGTTCGAGGCGGTGGGCGCCCGGGCCGCCGGCACCCTCACCGACGAGGAGCTGGCCCTCGTCGAGCGCCACGCCTGCCCCACCATCGGCTCCTGCGCCGGCATGTTCACCGCCAACACCATGGCGGCGGTGGGCGAGGCCCTGGGCATGTCCCTGCCCGGCAGCGCGTCGCCGGCCGCCGTCGACCCCCGGCGCGACGACCTGGCCCGGCGCAGCGGCGAGGCGGTGATGGGCCTGCTCGACGCCGGCCTGCGCCCCCGCCGCATCCTCACCAAGGAGGCGTTCGAGAACGCCATCGCCGTCGTCATGGCGCTCGGGGGGTCGACCAACGCCGTGCTCCACCTGCTGGCCATCGCCAACGAGGCGCGGGTGGAGCTGACCCTCGACGACTTCGACCGGGTGGGCCGGCGCACCCCCCACGTGGCCGACACCAAGCCCCACGGCCGCTACCACATGGTCGACGTGGACCGGGTGGGGGGCGTGCCGGTGGTCATGCGGGCCCTGCTGGAGGCCGGCCTCCTCCACGGCGGCTGCCTCACCGTCACCGGGCGCACCATGGCCGAGAACCTCGCCGACCTCGACCCCCCGGCCCCCGACGGCGCGGTCGTCCACCCGCTGTCCGAGCCCATCCACGCCGACGGCGGCATCGCCGTGCTCGCCGGGTCGCTGGCCCCCCGGGGGGCAGTGGTGAAGGTGGCCGGCATCGACGTCTCCCGCTTCGAGGGCCCGGCCCGGGTCTTCGACGGCGAGCAGGCGGCGCTGGAGGCGGTGCTGGCCGGCGCCATCGAGCCCGGCACCGTCGTCGTCATCCGCTACGAGGGGCCCAAGGGCGGCCCGGGGATGCGGGAGATGCTGGCCGTCACCGGCGCCATGAAGGGGGCCGGGCGGGGCGACTGCGCCCTGGTCACCGACGGCCGCTTCTCGGGCGGCACCCACGGCTTCTGCATCGGCCACGTGGCGCCCGAGGCGGTGGACGGCGGCCCCATCGCCTTCGTCCGCGACGGCGACCGCATCGTCATCGACGTGACCGCCCGCAGGATGGACCTGGCGGTCGACGAGGCCGAGCTCACCCGGCGGCGGGGCGGGTGGAAGCTCCCCGAGCCCCGCTACACCACCGGCGTGCTGGCCAAGTACGCCCGGCTGGTCACCGGCGCCGAGCGGGGCGCCGTCACCGAGCCCTGAGCGCCCGCCGACTCTGGTATCGGATCGGGACCCTGGAGGGTCCCGATCCGCTACCAGAGCGGGGAGGGGGCACGGCTACTTGACCGATCCCCCCAGCAGCCCGGCCTCGAAGTGGCGCTGGAAGGCGAAGAACACCACCAGGGGCACCGCCATGGACACGAACGACGCCGGGGCGATGATCCCGATGTTGCTGCCGAACTGCCCCAGCCGGCGGCCGATGGCCACCGTGAGGGGCGGGCTGTCGCCCGCGAAGATGAGCGCCACCAGCAGGTCGTTCCAGACCCAGAGGAACTGGAAGATGCCCAGGGCGGCGATGGCCGGCGCCCCCAGCGGCAGCACGATGCGCAGGAAGATGCGCCACTCCGACGCCCCGTCCAGGCGGGCGGCCTCGAACAGGTCGCGGGGGAGGCCGGCGAAGAAGTTCCGGAGCAGGAACACGGCGAAGGGCAGCCCGAACGCCACGTGGAACAGCACCACGGCCGGGATGCCGTCGATGCCCAGGCGCCGGTAGAGCTGGAAGACGGGGATCAGCGCCATCTGGAGCGGTACGACGAGGAGCCCCACCACCAGCAGGAACAGCGCGTCGCGTCCCGGGAAGCGCATCCAGGCGAAGGCGTAGCCGGCCATGGAGGCGATGACCACGACGAGCGTCGCCGACGGCACGGTGATGAGCACGGTGTTCCAGACGCTGTCGACCAGCTCGGAGTTGTCGAAGAACCCGCGGTAGGCCTCCAGGGTGAGCTGGGCCGGCTCGAGCAGGCCCTGCCACCATCCCGAGCGGCCGTAGGTCTGCACCGGCCGCAGGCTGGTGACGAACAGCCCCAGGGTGGGGACGAGCCAGAACACGGCCACCGCCACCAGCACGACGTTGACGGCGCCCTTGCGCAGGAACCTCATCGGCGCTCCTCGTCGATGCGAAAGCGGCGGATGTTGAACGCCAGGATGGGCAGGACCAGGACGAACAGGAACACGGCGATGGCGGCGCCCAGCCCCCGGTTGCCGGCCCCGGTGAACGCCGTGCGCCACATCTCCAGGGCGATGACGTTGGCGTCGTCCTGCACCGACCCGGGGGCGACGGCGAAGACGAGGTCGAACATCTTCAGGGCGTTGATCGTCATGGTGATGAACACCACGCCGAGGACGGGGCCCAGCAGGGGAACGGTCACCCGCCGGAACACCTTCCACTCCGACGCCCCGTCCACCCGGGCCGCCTCCAGCAGCTGGCGGTCGATGGCGGCCAGGCCGGCGCCGATGGTGACCATGGCGAAGCCGGCCCACACCCACACGGCGGCGATGATGGCGGCCGGCGTGACCAGGCTGGGCCCCAGCCACGAGATCCCCTGCCACGGGGGCCGGAAGGCGCTGCCGGCCAGGCGGGCCGTGTACGACCCCGGCTCCACCCCGGTGACCCGGAACGACCCGTCGTCGCCGGTGGTGGCGGTCCCAACCCGGGCGCCGCCGGCGTCCACGATCGACACCGCCACGCCGGGCACGCCGACCTCGCCGTCCTCGATCACCCCCTTCTCGTCCCCCCCGGGCCGGATGTCCCGCCACACCACGCCGGCCACCGTCCCCGGTCCCGCCTCGGGCTCCTCGGCCTGGGTGGCCGACTCGGCGATCTGGTCGGAGCGCAGGCGGAGCAGGCCGATGCGGACGACGCCGCCCTCGCGGCCGACGTCGACGGCCGCCTCCAGGCCCCGGTCGTCGCCCACCCGCACGGCGTCGGGGGTGGAGGGGACGGCCCCCGCCAGGTCGCCGGCCGGGGCGATCGCCGAGCGGGGGATGTCGAGCACGGCGTTGACGACGCCCCGGTCGGGGTCGCTCTCGTACACGATCCGCCAGATGACCCCCGACGCCAGCAGGGAGATGGCCATGGGCAGGAAGACGACGGTCTTGAACGCCGTCTTCCACGAGATCCGGTCGGAGAGCACGGCCAGGACCAGGCCCACGGTGACGACCATGAGGGGGAAGGCCGCCACCCACACGAAGCTGTTCACCATGGCCCGGCGCATGCGCCGCAGCTCGAACATGGTGCGGTAGTTGTCGAGGCCCACGAAGTCGTCCCCGCCCACGTCGTACAGGCTGCGCAGGGCGGTGGCGGCCGCCGGCCACACCACGAACGCCCCGAGCAGCACGAGGGCCGGCGCCAGGAAGGCGCCGGCCAGGAGGACGCCCCCGCCGGGCCGGCGCGTGGGCCGGCCCGGCTGGGGGCGCGCCAGCGAGGGAGGGGCCGACGTGGCGGCCGCCCCCGGCGCCGTCATCCGGTCGCCGCCGCCCTCGCCTCCTCCTCCAGGCGCTGGGTGACCTGGTCGATGCTGCCGGGGTCGGCCAACCAGTCCTGGAGGCGGCCCCAGATGCCGGCGCCCCGGGTGGCGCCCAGGGCGGCGGGCACGGTGTCGGACAGGTCGAAGCGGAACGTCTCCGCCTCCACCAGCTGGCGGGCCGCCTCCCGGGCGATGTCGTCGGGGTAGACGGCCAGGTCGACGTCCTGGTTGGGCGACGAGAACCCGCCCAGCTCGGCCCAGATCTCGGCCGCCTCGCCGGTGGCCAGGTACTCGATCAGCGCCCGCACCGCCGGGCGGTCCTCCATCATGACCACGACGTCGCCGCCGCCCACCACGGCCGGGTCGGACCCGTCGATCGACGGGAAGGGGAAGAAGTTGAAGTCCTCCTCGGCGGCGGCGTCGGTCTCGTCGCGGATGGTGTTGGCCACGAAGTCGCCCTCGTACACCGTGGCCGCCTCCGGCGGCTCCCCGAACACCAGCTTGACGCTGTCCTCGAAGGTGACCTGGAGCGCCCCCGAGAGGCCCCTGGCCACGAACTCGTCGTTGCCCACCAGCTCCCGCATCTTGGCCAGGGCGTCCTTGACGCTCTGGTCGGTCCACGGGATCTCGTGCGCCGCCAGCTGGTCGTACTTCTCGGGCCCGGCCATGCGCAGGTACACGTTCTCGAACCAGTCGGAGAGCACCCACCCGTCGGCGCCGCCCACGGCCAGCGGCTTGGTGCCGGCGTCGAGCAGGTCCTGGGACGCCGTGACCCAGTCGTCCCACGTCTCGGGCGGCTCCAGCTCGGCGTCCTCCCAGGCCGGGACCCGGTACCACACGGTCGACTTGTTGGCGGCCTTGAGCCACACGCCGTAGAGGGTGCCGTCGTGGGACCCCAGCTCCCTCCAGACCGGGGCGTAGCGCTCGTCGACCGCGTCGCCCACGACGTCCTCGATGGACAGCAGGGCGCCCCGCTCGGCCAGGTCGACCAGGAGCCCGGGCTGGGGCAGCTGGGCCACGTCGGGCGGGTTCCCGCCCTCGATGCGGGTGGTCAGGATGGTGGGCAGGTCGTCGCCCACGCCCTGGAGGTCGACCTGGATCCCCGTCTCGTCGGTGAAGGCGGCCATGACGGCCTGGGCCGCCTCCAGCTCGCCGCCGGTCCACTTGGCGATCATCTCGACGGTGTCGCCGGCGCCCGCCCCGGTGGTGCCGGAGGCGGCGTCGTCGTCGTCGCCGCCGCCGCAGGCCGCGGCGGCCAGCGCCATCACCCCCAGCAGCGCCACCAGGCGCCGTCCCGTGCCGTTCCTCGTCATGCCTCGGTCTCCTTCCGTTCGGTCGGTTGCCGTCGGTCTGCCGTCCCCCCGTCGCCCCCGCCGCCGATCGACGCCCCGGTCCCCAGGTCGAAGAAGTGGAACCGGGAGGTGTCCACCACGAGCTCCAGGCGCTGGCCGTGGCGGGCGGCCGTGCGCGGGCTGCAGCGGGCCACCACGTTGGCCCTCGCCGACGACCGGGCGCCGGCCAGCTGCCGGGCCTGCTCGGCGTCCACGTCCTCGGCCAGCTCCCGGGTCTCCTCGGTCACCACCGGGGGGGCGTCGAGGCCGAAGTGGACGTACACGTCCGATCCCATGGCCTCGACCAGGTCGGTGGTGACCGACAGGCGCCGGTCGGCCGACGCGTCGGCGGCCAGGGCGGCGTCCTCCATGTCCTCGGGGCGGATGCCGGCGGCGACGGCGCGGTCCCGGTACCCGGCCAGGGCCGGGCGGTCGGCGACCACCCGGTCGTCGAGGCGCAGCCGCTGGCTGCCGAGGCGCAGGGACCACCCGCCGCCGTCGTCCTCCTCCAGGGTCGCCTCCAGCAGGTTCATGGCCGGCGACCCGATGAAGCCGGCCACGAACAGGTTGACGGGGTCGTCGTAGAGCTCCTGGGGGGTGGCCACCTGCTGGAGCACCCCCTTGCGCATGACCGCCACCCGGTCGCCGAGGGTCATGGCCTCGGTCTGGTCGTGGGTGACGTAGATCGTGGTGACGCCGAGGTTGTCCTGGATGCGGCCGATCTCGGCCCGCATCTGGACCCGCAGCTTGGCGTCGAGGTTCGACAGCGGCTCGTCCATGAGGAACGCCTGGGGCTCGCGCACGATGGCCCGCCCCATGGCGACCCGCTGGCGCTGGCCGCCGGAGAGGGCCCGGGGCTTGCGCTTGAGCAGCTCCTCCAGGTCCAGGATGCGGGCCGCCTCCCGCACCCGGCGCTCGACCTCGTCCTTGGGCACCTTGCGCAGGCGCAGCCCGAAGGCGATGTTCTCGAACACGCTCAGGTGCGGGTAGAGGGCGTAGCTCTGGAACACCATGGCGATGTCCCGGTCCTTGGGCGGGACGTCGTTGACCACCTTCCCGCCGACCCGGACCTCGCCGGCGCTGATGTCCTCCAGCCCGGCCACCATGCGCAGGGCCGTGGTCTTGCCGCACCCCGACGGCCCCACCAGCACCATGAACTCGCCGTCGCCGATCGACAGGTCGAGGTCGGCCACGGCCCTGGTGCCGTCCCCGTACACCTTCGACACCTCGTCGAGCACGACGTCGGCCACGTCACCTCCACGGGCGCCGGTCGGGTGCGGGTACGAGCCGCCCGCAACTGGGTGGCGCCTGTACCCAGCGTGTCACGTTTCCAACGCAACAAGTAGCGATCCGGCGGATCGGTGGCCGGCGCCCGTCGATGTTGCCCTGCCGTGACGCAGGTGCCACACTGTCGGCACCGTGCCCGCCACCACCCTCATCCTCGTAGCCACGTAACGCACGCCGCCCCCCCGCCGCGTGCGTCACGACCTCCCAGCCGGGAGGTCGTTTTCGTTCCCGGCGGCGACCGCCACGACCACACCACCGTCCGACCCGAGGAAGCGCGAAGACCATGAAGCTGACCGGAGCCCAGGCCCTCATCAAGAGCCTCGAGATGGAAGGCGTGGAGGTGATGTTCGGCCTCCCCGGCGGGGCCATCCTGCCCGTCTACGACCCCATCATCGACTCCACCATCCGCCACGTGCTCGTGCGCCACGAGCAGGGCGCCGGCCACATGGCCGAGGGCTACGCCCACGTCACCGGGCGCCCGGGGGTGGCCATGGTCACCAGCGGCCCGACCGCCACCAACATCGTCACCCCCCTGTGCGACGCCTACATGGACTCGGTGCCCATGGTGGTGGTGACCGGGCAGGTGCCGTCGTCGGCCATCGGCAGCGACGCCTTCCAGGAGTGCGACACCACCGGCATCACCATGTCGGTCACCAAGCACAACTGGCTGGTGATGGACGCCCAGGACATCCCCCGCATCGTGCGCGAGGCCTTCCACATCGCCACGACGGGGCGGCCGGGGCCGGTCCTGATCGACGTCCCGAAGGACGTGAGCATGCAGTCGATGGACTGGTACTGGCCCGAGGGCGTCGACCTGCCCGGCTACAAGCCCACCACCATCGGGCACCCCCGGATGATCAAGGAGGCGGCCCGGCTCATCGGCGAGAGCCGCCGGCCGGTCATCTACGCCGGCGGCGGCATCCTCAAGTCGCGCGGCGCCGAGGCCCTGCGGGCGCTGGCCGAGCTCACCGGCATCCCGGTGGTCACCACCCTGATGGCCCGGGGCGCCTTCCCCGACCGCCACGAGCTGTGCCTGGGCATGCCCGGCATGCACGGCAACTACACCGCCGTCACGGCCATGCAGAAGGCCGACCTGCTCATCGCCCTCGGGTCGCGCTTCGACGACCGGGTCACCGGCAAGGTGTCGGGCTTCGCACCCGAGGCCAGGATCATCCACGTCGACATCGACCCCGCCGAGCTGGGCAAGGTGCGCCGGCCCGACGTGCCCATCGTGGGCGACTGCCGGCGGGTCATCGAGGAGCTGGTCCGGGCGGTGGAGGCCCTGGGGGGCGCCGCCTCCCAGCCCGACCGGAGCGAGTGGATGGCCCAGCTGCGCCGCTGGCAGCAGGAGTACCCGCTGCGCTACGAGCAGTCCTTCGACGACGGCGGCGCCCTCAAGCCCCAGTACGTGCTCGAGCAGCTGCGCGACGCCACCCCGGACGACACCATCGTGGTGTCGGGGGTGGGCCAGCACCAGATGTGGACCTCGCAGTACTGGAGGTTCGACCACCCCTACACCTGGGTCAACTCCGGCGGCCTGGGCACCATGGGCTTCGCCGTGCCCGCCGCCATCGGGGCCAAGGTGGGCCGGCCCGACCGCATGGTGTGGGCGGTCGACGGCGACGGCTGCTTCCAGATGACGGCCCAGGAGCTGGTCACGGCCACCGCCGAGCGCATCCCGGTGAAGGTCGCCATCCTCAACAACGCCTACCTGGGCATGGTGCGCCAGTGGCAGGAGATGTTCTACGAGGAGCGCTACTCGGAGGTGTACCTGTCGCCCGACCTGCCCGACTACGTGAAGTGGGCGGAGGCCATGGGCTGCGTCGGGCTGCGGGTCGAGCACCCCGAGGAGGTGCTGCCGGCCATCGAGAAGGCCAACGAGATCGACGACCGCCCCGTGGTCATCGACTTCCGCACCGACTCGGCCGAGAAGGTGTACCCCATGGTGGCCGCCGGCACGTCCAACGACGAGATCATCGTCGACCCCGCCCACGGCGAGGGGGGGCGGTGAGCGTGGCCGTCAAGCACCACACCCTGTCGGTCCTGGTGGAGAACAAGGCGGGCGTGCTCACCCGCATCGCCGGCCTGTTCGCCCGCCGGGGTTTCAACATCTACTCCCTGGCGGTGGCCCCCACCGACGACGAGCGGTTCAGCCGCATCACCATCGTGGTGGACGTCGAGTCCAAGCCGCTGGAGCAGATCACCAAGCAGCTGTTCAAGCTCATCAACGTGGTGAAGATCAGCGAGCTGGACCCGGAGGCCTCGGTCGAGCGGGAGCTGGTCCTGGCCACGGTGCGGGCCGGGGCGGGCGGCACCCGGGGGCAGGTGATCGAGCTGGTCCAGGTGTTCGAGGGCAAGATCGTCGACGTGGGGTCGGACACGCTGACGGTGATGATGGCCGGCACGCCGGCCAAGGTCGACGACTTCGAGGACCTCATGCGACCCTACGGGATCGTGGAGCTGCAGCGCACCGGCCGGGTGGCGCTGCCCAAGCTGGAGCGGCAGGCACCGCGCCTGCGCAGCGTGAGCGGGAAGGTGGGTTGAGCCATGGTGGCCAGGATCTCCTACGAGAACGACGCCGACCCGGGCCTGGTCGGAGGCCGCAAGGTCGCCGTCGTCGGGTACGGCTCCCAGGGCCACGCCCATGCCCTGAACCTGAAGGACTCCGGGATCGACGTCCGGGTCGGCCTGCGCGAGGGCTCGTCGTCGCGGGCCAAGGCGGAGGCGGCGGGGCTGACCGTGCGAACGGTGGCGGAGGCGTCGGCCGAGGCCGACCTGATCATGATCCTGCTGCCCGACACCGAGCAGCAGGCCGTCTACGACGAGTCCATCGCCCCCCACCTGTCCGAGGGCGACGCCGTCTTCTTCGCCCACGGCTTCAACATCCGCTTCAACCTCATCGCCCCGCCCCCGGGCGTGGACGTGGCCATGGTCGCCCCCAAGGGGCCCGGCCACCTGGTACGGCGCACCTACACCGAGGGGGGCGGCGTGCCGGCGCTGATCGCCGTGGCCCAGGACGCGTCGGGCAAGGCCCGCGACCTGGCCCTGTCCTACGCCCACGCCCTGGGCGCCACCCGGGCCGGCGTGCTGGAGACCACCTTCGAGGAGGAGAC
>JBKHXC010000467.1:0-1859 GCA_046566225.1 Acidimicrobiia bacterium | reverse complement strand
TGCGGCGGCGAGTGCGGCCACGGACCCTGCACCTGCGGACGCGGCGAAGGTTTGTGGCCAGGGCACCAGCCAGGCCCGGCCCCCATCGGAGGGGGCCGGGCCTCGGCCCGGTGGCCGGACCGGCTCGGTCCGGGGCCGGCGGGTCAGCCGCCGGCGACGACGCCCTTGGCGTCGCCCACGGCCTGCACGCCGGCCTCGGCGCCGGCGCCGGCCTCGGCCGGCAGGCAGACGTCGGCGCCGGTGCGGACGGGGACCTCCTCGGAGTGGGCGAGGGACCTCACGAGCTGACCGCCGTTGAGGGCGATCTCGCCGCCCTCCCACCGGTAGACCGCCTCGTCGCCCACCATGACGGCGACCCCGGCCCTGGCCGTGGCGCTGGTCCCGGTCCAGGCGTTCGCCCCGGCGGAGACCGCCACGTCGGCGCTGAAGTCCACGCCGATGCCCAGGCAGTACTGCCCGTCGTCGTTCTCGTAGCCGTTCACCTGCACGGCGTCGTGGGCGTCGGTGCTGGTGATCACGACGGTGCTGCCGGCCTTCACCGCGGCGTGCACGTCGACCACGACCTTCACCGCCGTGCCCGCCCCGATCGGCGGGGTGGCGACGACCTTGCCGCCGTGGTGCACGGGGCCCACCGTGGTGGGGCGCACGGTCACCGACGCCGACGACACCTTGACCGGGACGACGGCGCCGCCTGCCACCCGCAGGTGGGCGTCGGCCTTGACCGCCGCGTCGGTGGCGTTGGCGCCGCCGGCGCCGAGCGCCAGGGCGGCGGCCGCCATGGAGCCGGCCGCCACGGCGCCGATCGAGCTCACTCGGGACCTGCTTCGCATGTCGCTTCCTCTCCTCGACTGTTCGGGTTCGGGGCCCGCCGGCGCTTCAGCGCCCGGCGCGCGAGCGGTCGAGGCCTCGCCCCCCCTGCTCCCCCCGGGCTTGCACCCGGGCCGGAGCGGTTCGTCGGGATGTCCGCCGTTTCCGCCACCCACCCTGTTCGCCGCGGCCCTCCCCGGTTCCTGCTGCCGCGGCGCACGTCCGTCGGCGGGTACGGGGGGGACGACGTTCCGCACGCCCCGGCGGGTGCGCCGGTCCCTTCCATCCCGCCCCCGGCCCGCCCGCCGAGGTTTCGCCCCCGCCCGGCGGGCGGTACGACGAGGGGACGAGACGGAGCCGACCTTGAGCGACCACGACCGGGATCCCGCCGACGCCGACGGCTACGTGGCCGAGCGGGTGCGGGCCGCCCTGGCCGCATACCCCCACGTGGGGGAGCTGGGGATCACCGTCCGCCTCGCCGGCGCCCGCGCGTTCCTGGCCGGCGAGGTCGCCACGCCTGAGCGGCGTGACGCCGTGCTCGCCGTCGCCGCCCGGGAGCTGGCCGGCTACGAGGTCCACGACGACGTGACGGTGGCGCCGGCGCCCGGGGCCGCGGACCAGGCGGCCGGCACCGTGCGGGTCGCCGCCGTGGGCGACGTCCACGTCGGCTTCGACTCGGCGGGGCGGCTGCGCCCCCACCTCGAGCCGCTGGCCGACGAGGCCGACCTGCTCCTGCTGGCCGGCGACCTGACCCGGGTGGGCGACCCGGCGGAGGCGGCCGTGCTGGCCGGCGAGCTCGGCGCGGTGGCGGTCCCGGTGGTGGCGGTGCTGGGCAACCACGACTACCACGGCGGCCAGGAGCAGGCGGTGGCGGCCGTGCTCGAGGACGCCGGCGTGCGGGTGCTGGAGGGCGAGTCCCAGGTGGTGGGCACCGCGGCCGGCCCCGTGGGCGTGGCCGGCGCCAAGGGCTTCGGCGGCGGCTTCGCCGGGGCGTGCGGGTCGGAGTTCGGCGAGCCGCTGATGAAGGCCTTCGTGGGCCACACCCGGGAGGT